>JBDTEE010000152.1:0-14679 GCA_039922645.1 Solirubrobacteraceae bacterium
CCGACCAGCCACCCGCACCGGCTCATCTGAAGGGATCGCCATGAGTCGGTTAGACCGTCAGCGAGAGAATGAGGCCGCGCGTAGTTGGCCGGGAAGTTACCGGCCCTACGACATCCTCAGAGAGGCAACGATCGCCCTCGGAGTGGTGTGCGCACTCGCCTTGGTCCTGACGGTGGCGTTCTCCTCACCCGACGCGCCGCCGAGCACTATCAAGCGGTGGTCCCGAAGCCAACCGGTCGATTTCGTCACCACCG
Source organism: Solirubrobacteraceae bacterium (assembly GCA_039922645.1). Lineage (GTDB taxonomy): Bacteria > Actinomycetota > Thermoleophilia > Solirubrobacterales > Solirubrobacteraceae > Palsa-465. The sequence goes on from JBDTEE010000152.1 coordinate 255, forward strand.
CCGCCACCGAGCTCGACGCTTCGAGCACGACAGGCGGCTACGGGCCGCCCTACAACCACAACGCCGACGGGCAGCATCTAGCGTTCATTTACCCGGCCAAGTGGCTGGGAGTGAGCCATCCGATCAACACCGCCCAGGATTTCGTCCTGGCCCCCCTGCGCTCACTGACCGGGCAGCCGACCCTGACCAGTGCACTCTCCAGTTATCAATCCGCCTCGGCCAAGACGCAGGCCGGGTGGACGACCGCCTATGAGGCTGCGCTAGCCAACGCGACCACGGGGCCGGGTGGCTCGGTCTCGGTCAAGCCTGGGGCCTACGGCCCCGTCCCGAGAATATTGAGCTCCCTGCTGACCTTTGCCCAGTCCGGCGGTCTGGACGGCGCTCTGCTGACCAGCCGCCAGTTCTACCAGACCGATTACACCAAGCCGTTGCTATTCATGGCCGATGGCGGGGTGCTGACCAATCGAGCTCAGACTGAGCATCTACTCGGCACCCAGTGGGGAATGATGAACGAGACGGGTAGTTACCCGGGGCAGGTGTGGTTGTGGCTCTACACCTTCTGGTACCAGATCAAGCCGTTCTCGACCTCAGCCAATGCCGACCTACTGGTCATGGCCGTCATGGGCGCGCTGACCCTGTCCCTGATTCTGGTTCCGTTCCTGCCCGGGGTCCGGGCTCTTCCGCGCCGGATCCCCGTCTACAAGCTGATCTGGCGAGAGCACTACCGGCAGACCGCCTAGCCTCAACGACCCGCGCCTGGAGCGGACAGGGCCTGGCTGGCTTCGCGTGCGTAAGCTCGGCCGGCGCCAGTCAGGGCCACCTCGCCGATCCCGCCGGCTATGTCGCCGTGGACCTCGGTGTCACCCGGTTCGAGCCCGAGCAGCGTGGTCAGCAACAGAAGGGGGGCGCCTGAGGCCCAGGCCTGGGGCCGCGAGGCGGTCGGGAAGGCCACCGGAACCGTGGTCAGGGCGGCCGGAAAGCCGGCAAAGACCTCGGGGAGCCGGTGCTCGAAGTGCGGCGCAGCGCGGAGGATCGCGGCAGCGAGCTGGATGGCATGGTCATGGCGGCCATACCGGGCCAAGCCCGCGACGATGAGCGAGTTCTCGTGGGGCCACACCGTGCCGGTGTGGTAGCCGAGGGGGTTGTAGCCCGATTCGCGGGCGCCAAGCGTGCGGACCCCCCAGCCTGAGTAGAGCTCGTCCTCAAACAGCCGGGTGACCGTGGCCGTGGCCTCCTTGGCGTCGAGGATCCCGGACCACAGGAGATGCCCGATGTTGGAGGTCAGGCTGTCGACGCGGCGCTTGTCTCCGTCCAGGGCAAGCGCGTGACAGCCGCGCTCGGGCATCCAGAAGTCCCGTCGGAAGGCGACGCGCAGCTCGTCGGCCTGAAGGTCGAGCTTCTCGGCGAGGGGGGTGTCGTGCCAAACCTCCCGCGCCAGGTGGGCGCAACGCCGCCGCGCGTCATACACGTAGCCCTGGATTTCACAGGTAGCAATCGGGCCCCGGGCGAGCGTTCCGTCGGCTGACTGGATTGAGTCCCAGCTGTCCTTCCAGCACTGGTTGATCAGTCCGGAGGCGACGTTGCGCCGCGCGTACTCCACGTAGCCATCGCCATCCTGATCCCCGCTGTCGTCGATCCAGGCCAGGGCTGCACGGGCGTTGGGTTCCAGCGATCGCACGAGTTCGTCGTCCCGGGTCCAGCGGTGATATTCGCCAAGCAGGATCAGGAACAGGGGGGTGGCATCGGCGGTGCCGTAGTACGGGGAGTGAGGACGCAGGCCGAGCTCGGTCAGCTCTCCGCGGCGGAGCTCGTGAAGGATCTTCCCCGGCTCCTGCTCTTGGAAGTCATCGCGGGTTTGGGCCTGATCGGTGGCTAGCGTGCGCAGCGTCGTCGCGGCCAGGCTGGGGAGGTAGGGCAGCGCCTGAAAGCTGGTGATGAGGCTGTCGCGGCCAAACGGGGCCATGAACCAAGGCAGCCCGGCGGCGGGCAGGGTGGCGCCGCTGCCCGCCTCGGGCCGCATCCGCAGAGCGGCAAGGTCTCCGAGGCTCGCGGTGTAGGTGCGGGCGAGCGCCGGGTCGCTGGTCTGCAGAGCTGGTGCGCAGGCTTGCCACTGCGCCAGCTCGTCGGCCTTGGCGCGTCGGAGACCGTCCATGTCCGGGTGGGCGTTGCGCCGGGAGGCGCGTGCCGAGCGCTGCCCAACGCGGGGGGTCCCGGCGAAGGTGATGGTGAAGGTGGTCGACCACTGCTCCCCGGGTGCCAGCCGCGGTGCGTAGGCGAAACCCCGTCGGGTGATGTCGCCCTGACGGCTGGCGGCGATTGTCACTCCGCGATGGAGCTGGCCGCGGCAGTAGTCGAGGCTGAGCGTCTGGCGGTCATGAGCGCAGGTCACGTCTCGGGTGGCGACAACGCCGTCCTTGACCTCAAACAGGTCCGCGAAGTCGGTATCGATCTCCAGCATCACCGGGAACTCACTCGTCTCGTGGAGATGATTGGTGACGGTGATCTCCTCGATCCAGACGTGATCGATCAAGCGGCGGCGCATGATCGAGCAGGGCGCTGGCTCGTCGGGGCCGACGGTGGGGGTGAGGAAGAACTGCGCGGCGAAGTGGCTGCTCTGGTCCAGGCCTAGCAGCCCGAGGGGTGAGCTCCCAACCTGGAGCACCCAGCGCGAGATGAAGCGGGTGTCCTGGGCGAAGAAGCCGTGCTCGCGACCGTCGTGAGCGCATATGTCGCCAAGCCGATCACCGACGACGAAGGTGCTTCCGTCCAGAACGCTATGAGTCCGGTCAGGCACTGAGGACCGGCTGTCGGCCCATCGGTCGCACCACCGCGCGGTAGCTGCGCTCATAGGCCGCCGCGACGACGTCTACGTCGACATTGTCAGCCACCCAGGTGCGGCAGGTCCTGGGCGAAATGGTTCCCAGGCGCAGGATGGCCTCGGCCATGGCCGCCTCATCGTCGACGAGAAAGCCTGTGGTGCCGTCCGTGACGATCTCGTTTGCGGCGCCCTCGGGAAAGGCGATCACCGGGGTCCCACAGGCCAGCGCCTCGACCATGACCATCCCGAACGGCTCGTTCCAACGGATGGGCATCAGCAAACCCTTGGCGTGAGCGAAGAGCGAGCGCTTCACATCGCCGGTCACTTCACCCACGAAGCGCACCCGCTGTCCGTCAACGTGCGGAGCGATCTCGCGAGCAAAGAAGGCCTCTTGTCCCGGCTGGACCACGCCGGCCAGGACCAGCGGAACCCCGGCGGCATGCGCGGCGGCGATTGCGCGGTGCGGCCCCTTCTCGGCGGTGAATCGCCCAACCCACAGCACATAGTCCTCCTTGCTCTCCTGTAGCGGCCACGCGGCGAGGTGGATCGGATTGGGAATCGCGGCCAGCGGCCCAAGCGAGGGCGGCGCCAGAGCGAGTTGTGCGCGACTGATCCCGACCAGCGCCGCCTTGTGACCATGACGGGCATAGAAAGCGGTCGTACCAGGGGTGAACTGACCGTGCAGGGTGTGGAGGAGGGGGGTGTCCAGCCTGTCCGCCATGGCCAGGCCGGTGAAGCCACAGTGGTCATGGACCACGTCGAAGGCACCGTGCTCACCCCGGTCGATCTCGGCGAAGGCGCGGGCCACGTGGTCGACCTCGAACAGGGAGCGCTCGATCTCGTCGGGATGGGTATCGCTCAGCAGGTTCGTGACGCGGGCCGCCGAGGTCGACCCCGGGGCACAGAACAGGGTCACGTGGTGTCCGCGCCCAACGAGGGCTTCGGTGAGGACCGAGACAACGGCCTCAACCCCGCCGTAGCCGGGCGGAGGCACCGAGATCCACGGCGGAGCCAGCATGGCGATCCGCAGTGGCGTTGGTCCGGAGTGAGGCCGCGGGGAAGATCGTCGCAAACCCGGAGGCCGGATGCGGGGGTCTTCAAGGACGACGTTCACTCAAGCTCCTGACGAGCCTCTCAAGGCGAGCGATCGCACGGCAGAGAGGTCTGAAAGGACCAGGCGAGCGCGACGTTGTTGCCGACCAGGCGAACAACGCGACTACCTTGACGGTATCAGCCGTCCAGGTGTCGGTTGGCCGCCGCGCAGCCGCCCAGCCCGGTCATGCGGCGGGCAGGGCCCAGCCGACAATGGCGATGTACTGCGTGATTGCGGCGGCGATGACGAGGGCGTGGAAGATCTCGTGAAAGCCGAAGGTCCGCGGCCAGGGGTCGGGGCGCTGGGTCGCGTACACGACTGCGCCGGCCGAGTAGATGAGTCCGCCGGCCCCCAGCAAGATCAGCGCCGGAACTCCAAGTACGCCGAGCAACTGAGGGATCACGATTATCGCCAGCCACCCCAGGACCAGGTAACTGCCAGCCATCGCTATGCGTGGTGCGTCCGGCCTGCCGAGCCGCAGCCCGACCCCGGCCGCCGCTCCGACCCAGGCCAGGGTCAGCACGACCCAGGCCATGGCGCCGTGGAGGAGGAGGACGATCGGCGTATAGCTGGCGGCGATGAAGACGTAGATCGTGCCGTGGTCGATTCGTTGCAGCAGCGGTTTGAATCGCACCGGTCCGGGCCAGCGGTGATAGAGCGCGCTGGCGGCAAACAGCGACACCAGGCCAACGCCGTAGATGGTTACGCCGACCGCGGCTCGTACGGTGGGAGCGATGGTCACGATGAGGATCGCGCCGGCCAGGGCGACCACGGCGGCGACGACGTGGGAGGTGCCGCGGAGGCGCGGAATCGTGGCCATCCTGCTCACCTCACACTGCTGAGTCGCTGGAGCGACCCGGACCGCACGGGGAATCAAGAGATCCCCTTCCTAGTCGCGTGATGCTCAGCCGTTCCGACCGCCACGCTGCTGATGGGATGACTTCGACAGTACTCCGTCTCGATGGGAACGCCCACGTCCGGCAACCGTGACTAAGAGCCGCATCCGAATGTCCGCGCGCTGGCTATGCTCGAAGGAGCCGTCGTTCGTTTGGTTCTCTGTCGGCTCTTCCTTGCGCGCGGCGTCTAGAGGAGAGAGAGGCAGAGAGGCTGGCCGTGTCCAGCACCCCGCAACAGCTTGATCGCAACGGCATCCTCGCGGCGGCCATATCCAACGCAATGGTTGGGGTGCTGCACGCGTACACCGGCCGTGGTCCGACGCGGGCCCGGACAACGATTGGCGATGACCTCATCGTCTGCGTTCTGGCCTCGACGCTGACCCGTGGTGAACAGAGCCTGGTCCGAAACGGCAAGCAGGACGTGGTGCTGGCCGGTCGTCGCGCCTACCAGGAGACGATGGAGGCCGATGCCATCGGTGCGATCCAGGATCTCTCCGGGCGTCGGGTCGTGGCCTTCATGAGCAGCAACCACATCGATCCTGACCTGGCGGTTGAGGTGTTCATCCTCGAGCCCAGGCAGCAAGCCACCCAGGATGGGGACGGGAACGGTGCTCGCCCCGACGGCGAACGGGCCCTCCCGTGGCCTGGGCATGGGGGATGACCACTGAGCGCCGTTTGAATGGTTTGAGGCCGTCCCGCAGGCGGAGTACGCTGAGGTCAGCGATTTGGGAATGCGCAGGCCGGACCGGCTGAGCGCGCGACCGGGAAAGGGGCTCTCATGATTCCCATCGATAGGGGCTTCACCAACGGCGACCGGCAAGCCCGAGTTGGGCTCGCCGCGACCGGTGCGAACGACGACCAGACGAGTGCGGACCCGGATCAGGCGACCGCGGACCCGGACCAGACGCGCGCCGATAACGACCAAACGGGCGCCGACCAGGATCAGACCGGAGCGGACCGCGACCAGGCAGCTTCCGACCGTGACCAGCGGACCGCCGACGCGGATCAGGCCGACAGCGACCTCGAGCTGGCCCGCGGGCACGGGCATGACGGGTACCTCATCCGCCGTCACGCCCGCGAGGAGTCCACGCAGGCACGTCAGGAAAGCTCGCGCGAGCGCCTGGAAACGGCTTGGTTTCGCGAGAGCACGGCGGAGCAGCGGGATCTGGCCGCGGTGGCCCGCGACCGGACCGCCGACTCGCGGGACCGCGAGGCAGACGCGCGAGATCGGGCTGCCGCCCGTCTGGCGGCGGACGGTGGCTCTGACCGCCCAATCACCGGCACCGAGATCCTCCTGCAGGCGGCCCGGGACCGTACGCGAGCCGCCGCGGGCCGCGTCCGCGCGGCGGCTCAGCGCGCCGAGGCGGCCCATGACCGCGAGCTTGCCGCCCGGGATCGCAAGCAGGCCGCCGAGGACCGAGCTCAGGCCGCGGCTGCTCGTGAGGCGGCGGCCCTCGACGTACTGACCGGAGCGTGGCAGCGGGGACCGGGCCTGGGCGAGCTGCAGCGTCTGATCGACCGTTCCCGCCGGGGGACGAGTGAGCTCATCGTGGCCTACGTGGACGTCGACGGGCTGAAGGCGACGAATGACAACCTGGGTCATCAGGCCGGTGACGCTCTGCTGGCCAGCGTCGTCGCCGCGATGCGGGCACACCTGCGCTCTTACGAGCCGATCATCCGGTTGGGTGGGGACGAATTCCTGTGCGCGCTGTCTGACGCTCCGCTGGAAAGCGTCCGCGGGCGCTTCGCCGAGATCAGCGCTGGACTGGCCAAGGCCGGCGATCACGCTTCGATCTCTGTCGGCTTTGCCGAGCTGACCGCACAGGACTCTCCCGAGGAGGTGATTGCCCGGGCGGATGCCGACCTGCTCGCCACCAAGCGTGCCCGTCGGGCGGCGGGCAACGCCGCACGCAGCCGGCTCTGAGCGAGGCTTAGCGAGCCGCTTCGAGTCTCCTCTCGCCAGCGGTGGTACGGTGAAAACAGCGTTCGTCCATTGGATGAGCGTGCGCGTCCGGTTCTCTCTGAGCTCTCTGCCCCGCGGCCGCCATGTCTCTTGAGAAGCTCGTTGGGAGATTAGGCATGGACGATGACCAAATTCGCGCGCTGGTGCTGAGGCTCGCGCGTTCTCACCCCTCCGGTGGCCACGCGGTCGAGCGAGCTGCTCTGCTCGCCGCCGGCCCGGACTTCCCGCAGGTGCTGGCCTGGATCACCGACCACGACGGCCGGCCGGAATCCGCCACCACGGCCCCGGTGGGTGGGGGACTGCATGGCTCGCGGGTCAGCAGCCGGAGCTCTGCTCGCGGGACGACCCCCCTGCGTTATGTCCTGGAAGCGGGTGTGCTGCACTAGCCGGCCCGCCCGACCGCAGTGCTACCGTTGAGAGAGCGCTCAGCGAGCCCCGAGTCCCTCTCGCTTACCGAGCGACTTCTTTGTCAGAGGGGCAGGGAGGCGGTTGGCCGTGGCCACCGCAACACGGCAGTTCGCGTCCACACACGACGCAAAGCCGGGAACCAGCCAGCGTGATGCTGGGAGAGCCGTCTCGTGACGCGTCTGTGCTGCCCGAGTTGCAGTCTGCGATTCGCGCCCGCGGCCGCTACCTATTTGACCGCCTGCCCTGAGTGCGGCGGACTGCCGACGCCGGTCGACGATCCGCGCATCCTGGTCGGATTCCGGCTTGTGGACCCGGCCGATATCCCGTACACGCTGCCCGAGGCGATCGCCGCCTCGCTCCCCGTACCGCCCCTCGACGGCTTCTGAGGGACGAGAGCTAAAGCCTGGGCAAGATGAGACTGCTGAAGCGTCGGGTTCGCAATGAGGACGGCCCGGCGACGCCGCCCGCCGCGTCGGCCAGGCCGGCGTCGGGCGACGGTCTCCCGGGGGTCCGGGCCAGCAAGCAGGACTCAGCTCAGGCTGCGGCCCTGTCGGCTCGGTTGGACGAGCTCGGCACGAGGGCACAATTTGCCCGTCAGCGCTACGACCTCTACAAAGCCAAGAGCTACGGCCCTCACCTAACCAGTCCGGCGCGTCTGCGGGAGCTCGAGCGCGAGTCTGAGCGCGCGCAAGCCGCGCTGCAGTTTGCCAAGGAGGAGGAGAGCCAAGACGTGCTTAGCTCCCCCAAACGTCCTCGGCCACGCTGACGATCAGCTCGAGCTTGGCCCGCTCCTCGTCGATAGTCAGCTTGTTGCCCTCCTCGGTGGAGGAGAAGCCGCACTGGCCGGAGAGACAGAGCTGATCGATGTCGACGAAGGCCGAAGCCTCCTCGATGCGCCGCTTGAGCAGATCTGGGTCCTCGAGTCGGGGTGACTTGGTCGTGACCAGCCCGAGGACCACCTGTTTGCCCTTGGGCACAAAGCGCAGGGGCTCGAAACTGCCTGAGCGCTCGTCGTCGAACTCCAGGAAGTAGCCGTCGACGTTGAGGTCTCCGAACAGTGCCTCGGCCACGAACTCGTAGCCGCCCTCCGCCGCCCACATCGACTGGTTGTTGCCTCGGCAAAGGTGGGTGGTGATGACCATGTCCTGCGGCTTGTCGGCCAGGGCCTGGTTGATGTTGGCGATGTACTGCTCGTGCAGGTGGTCTGGGTCCCCGCCGATCTCCTCGATATGGGCACGCTGGGCCGGGTCATTGATGTAGGCCAGGCTGGTGTCATCGAGCTGAAGGTAACGGCAGCCCAGCTCGTAGACGCCCTGCACCTGGGCGCCGTAGGCGTCGGTCAAATCGGTCCAGAACCGCTCCATGTCCGGGTAGACGGACTGGTCGATTGAGGAGTTTCCCCCTCGGTAATGGACCATGCTGGGGGAGGGGATAGTGAGCTTCGGCACCTGATCGGAGTGAGCGTGATCGCGGAGAAACGCGAACGCGTCGGCGAAGATCGTCTCGGGCAGGCTCACCCGTTCGGCGACCCGCATGGCCGGGGTGTTGAAGGCGAGCTTGCCCTCGCGGCTCTGAAACTGGACGCTGATGCTCTGGCCCTGCACCTGCTCGACGCCGCCCAGCGAGTAGATGAAGTCCATGTGCCACGACGTGCGGCGAAATTCACCGTCGGTGACGGTGCGCAGTCCCGCCTCGCGTTGCAGTTCGATCACGTCCAGAATGGCCTCGTTCTCAACCTCCCTCAGGTCATCCTGGTCGATCGCCCCGGCCTTGAAGCGGGCGCGGGCCTGGGCCAGGTTTGAGGGGCGCAGCAGGCTGCCAACGTGATCGGCACGAAAGGGTGGCTGGTCGCGAGCCATCGGGGTGACCTCCACGGGTAGACGGACGCCGCTAGTAGCGGACCAGGGAATTGAGAAGGCGGGGCCGCGAGCGCTTGCTGTAGCGCTTTGAATCGTCGAACTGGAGGCCGTAGCGCTGGTATCGCTGGCGTCCCGGGAAGAACCTTGCCCGGGTCCGGAGCAGTCCGCAGACGCCCTTGGCCTCACCGAACCGCACCCGGGCGACCTGGCGGCCGCGGTGCAGGTAGTGGACGTAGATTGGGCGGCCGGGCCGGAACCCGGAGAAGTACCAGGAGACCCTACGAGACGGCGGGGCAGTGCTCGGTACGGTGGCCACGTCGAGAAGGGTCGTCTTCAGGAATGTGCCGCCGGTGATGGTGCCGCTGGCGTTGTCGTCAGAGGCGGTGAGACCAACGACCTGCGAGCCGGGCAGCTTGAGGAAGGGGGTGGGCGCGCCGATCTGGATGCCGATTGTGCCCGCCGGACCGGCCTGGGTCACCGTGTTCACACTGCCATCACTGCTGGTGATCGTGACCGAGTCGCCGGGCACATAGCCGGAGCCGGTGACCACCATCGGGGCCTGGTGGAGGGTCCGCTCGGTGGTCGTGTTGACGAAGCAGTTCTGGTTCACGCTCAGGGTGGCCGCCGAGGCCTGGGCAGCGACGGCCACCGGAATCAGCAGCGCCACGACGCCAACCGCGGAACGAACGACGCGGTGAGGGCAACCGATCCTCTTCTCCGGGAAGCGCATTCCCATCCCCCTGTCTCTGTGGGCCCGACCCGCCCGGGGAGTCTACCCGCGGTGAAACGCGGCTAGTGGGTCACCTAGTTCGAGCGTCCCCGGGCCACGGCCAGGCAGGCCTCACAACGGGGCCAGGGCGGATTCCAAGGGAACCCGGTGACGTCCTGGCCGCACAGCGCCGTGTTGGGATCGTCCTCGGGGACCAGATGGCACAGCTCCTCGAAGCCGTCGTCGCTGTGGCCGGGAACGTTCGAGCAGTTGGGGTGAACGTTGGGCGTCCGGACCGGCGTCGGTGGGGCGCTCGCCATGGGCCTGAGAATACCGCTCAGCCCACGGCCCGCAGGTGGGAAAACGGTCGTCCGTCGCGCAGCTCGCGGACCACCGCCTCGACCATGCCGTCGGACTCTGCGCGTCGACCGTCGGTGACCGCGCCGACATGGGCCCGCTTGCTCTGGATCAGGCGAGCCATGGACTCGTCAATGGTGCCGGCGGCGAGTAGGTACCACGCGGTGACCGCGTCGCGCTGGCCGATCCGGTGGCAGCGGTCCTCGGCCTGATCGTGCATGGCCGGGGTCCACTCGAGCTCCAGGAAGGCGACGTTGGAGGCTCGGGTCAGGGTGATTCCCTGGCCGGCGACACGAGTGGCGCCAACGATCAGTGATGGTCCATCCGGTCGCTGGAACTCGGCGATGGCCGCCTCGCGGGCGGTCAACGAGTCGCGGCCGAGCAGATGCAGCGCGTCGGGAAAGCGCCGCACGACGGCATTCTGGACCTCCTGATGGCGGGCGAAGACAACGAGTGGCTCCCCGGAGGCCAGGAAGTCCTCGATCCAGGCCAGGGCCGCGCCCAGCTTCCCGGCCCCGGCGAGACGCTGCAGGGCGCCGAGCTGCGCCAGGCGCTGGGCGCGCAGCGTCGCAGCGATGCGGGCGTTCAGCTCCGCCAGGTCCAGCGGTTGGGTGCGCAGCCATTCGATGACATCGCGCTCGGCCAGTCGATACTCCGCCTCGTTGGTCAACGTCACCGGCACCACCACCTGGCGCTTGGCCGGGAGCTGGGGAAGAACCTCGGACTTCAGTCGGCGCACGAAACAGCGCCGGCGTAGGTGCCAATGCAGACGCTCCTCACTCACCTGGCCGCGAAACTGATGGGCGAAGCGAGCGCCCGAGCCGAACTCATCGAGGCGCGAGAGCACGCGCAGCTGGGCGATCAGCTCCTCGGCGTGATTGACCACCGGAGTGCCGGTCAGGGCCAGCCGCAGCCCGTCGGGGGCAACGGCGGCGGCCAGGGCTCGAACGGCATGGGTGCGCTTGGCCCGCGGGTTCTTGACGTAGTGGGACTCGTCGACCACGATCGCCCGAGGCCGGTCGCGGGAGAGCGACTCGCGATGGGCGGCCACGATCTCGTAGTTGAGGATCGTGATCTCGCCCCGGGGCGGGACGGCGGCCCGGCCGCTGATCACCGCGATGGAGCGATGCGGTAGCCAGCGCTCGGCCTCGCGCTGCCAGGTGAGCTTCATCGATGCCGGGCAGACGACCACGGCCGGATAGGCGCCGTCGGCTTCGAGCGTCGCCAGCGCCTCCACCGTCTTACCCAGGCCCTGTTCGTCAGCCAGGAAGGTCCGGCGGGCTTCGAGCGCGTAGCGCACGCCGGCCCACTGAAACGGCGCCAGTTCACCGCCCAGAGCCAGACCCTCGATCGGGTCGCCTTCGGTGGCTCGCGAGCGCCGTACAGCGTCGGCGGCCTGCCGATGCTCGTCGAGCAGTCGTTCCAGGGCCTGGGCTGCGGTGCCTGTCACCTCGACGCCGTGGAGGGCCAGAAATCCGTCCAGCTCGACGACCAGCCAGGGATCGAGAGGGACGGCGCGCGTGCCTTCGGCTCCGGGCAGGCTCTCGAAGGCCGCTCCGGTGTCCTGGTCCCACAGCACCTCGAGCCGAAGTTCCTCGCCGTCCATTCCCCGCGCCCAGATGAGCCGGGCCGGTGGCGGTGAGCCATCGCGTTCGAGGATCTGCAGACATCGCTCGGCGGCCGCGTCCAGATACGCTGAGCGCTGGTCGCGCAGCGCGTCGGCGGCCGCCCTCGAGAACGGCACCAGTAACCGGCCCTCCCGCTCCACCGACCCCTCGGTGAGGGCTTCGGGGACCGGCCCCGCCAGCGTGTTCAGCACCAGCCAGCCCCGGTTGTCATAGCGGCAGGTGCTCACCGAGCCGATCCAGCGCGCCTTCACGCCGTCCAACCACTCAAGGACGGCGCCATCGGCTTCGAGGTCCGGATAGAGCTCGAGAATGTCCTTGACCTTCAGCGCGGCCCGATCCTCGGCGGGTGCGAACCACTCGCGGCGGTCCCAGTCGAACCGGCGATGCGGGAGTGTGCGCACCAGATCGACCAGGGCCTGCTCATAGGGGAAGGCCAGGACCACGATTCGCCCGCCATCCCTGGTTGTCCGCAGCTCGACGTTGGGCCGTGCGGGGACGAGCTTCACTGAGAAACGGTCCTCACCGGGTGACCAGCTCGGGCGGAGCCTCGTGGGCCGGAGACGGGTCGGTGGCGGGTCGGTCCTCGCGAAAACGCTTGGCGGTGCGCAGCGCTGTGCCACGCGCCCACGGTGTGGTGGTGACAATGGCCATGGTCAGGACGATCAGCCCGAGGGCGAAGATGATCCACCAGCTGACGTGGGTGGCCTGGGCGAAGGATGGACCGAGGCTGCCCGTGGCCGAAGCGCCGGCCAGCGCCCCGAGTACCGCCACCCCAAGGGTCTGACCGACCTGGCGCGAGGTCGAGGCAACCGCTGCGGCCACACCGGCCTGGGAAGGCGGCATGCCCGAGACCGCGGTGTCGGTGATCGGCGGATTGATGAAGCCGAAGCCAAGGCCGAACATCAGGTAGGCCACGACGAGAACCGGGTAGGGCGTGGTCGCGGTGAGCTGGGTGAGGATGCCCGCGCCGACCAGCAGGCCGAGGCTGCCGGTCACGAGGGGCAGACGGCTTCCCCGGTTGCCGACCAGCCGCCCCGACAGCGGGGCGACGATCAGCGTGATCCCGGCCATCGGGAGGGTGAAGAGACCGGCATCGAATGGGGACAGACCACGGACGTTCTGGAGATAGAGCGTGTTCAAGAACAGGAATCCGCCCAGCGAGGCGAATGCCCCGACGGCGATCGCGCTGGCGCCGGAGAACGGCGCACTGCGAAAGAAGCGGACCTCGATCAGCGGCTGCACCCGCCGCAACTCGTGCCTGACCAGCGCGGTCAGGGCGACGATGGCCACCGCGAACTCGATCAGGGTCTGCGCTGAGAGCCAGCCGTCGGTGGGACCCTCGATGATCGCGTAGGTAAGGGTGGCCAGGCCGACGATGACCAGCACCTGCCCGAGCGGGTCAATCCGTCGTGGGTGCTCGGCCCGCGACTCGGGTACATAGAGCGCCGTCAGGACGAAGGCCATCAGTCCGATCGGGACGTTGACCAGAAACACCGCCGGCCAGCCGACCGAGTCGGTCAGGGCTCCTCCGACCACAGGCCCGAACGCGAGGCTGATCCCGATCACTCCACCCCAGACCCCGATGGCCTGGGCCCGCTCCCGCGGATCCTCAAACACGTTGCGGATGATCGACAGGGCCACCGGGTTGAGCATCGAGCCGCCGATGGCTTGGAGCACCCGGGCGGCGATCAGCAGTCCCAGACTTGGGGCCAGCGCGCATAGCAGCGAGCCGATTGAGAACAGCGATAGCCCGATCTGAAAGACACGCCGGCGTCCGAGTCGATCCGCCGTGGAGCCCGACAGCATGAGCAGGCTGGCCAGCACGAGCGTGTAGGCGTCGACCGTCCACTGCAGGCCCGACAGCGAGGCGTGGAACGAACGGTGGATCGAGGGCAGGGCGACGTTGACGACCGTGTTGTCCAGGCCCACGATCAGCAGGCTCATCGAGCAGATGCCCAGGATGAGCAGGCGGCGTCGCCGCTCGGGCACCACCGGTCCCTGGGCTGCGGCGGAGACACTCACGTGCGAGCGATGCTAGTCACCTCCACCGGGAATACCGTGGCATTCGAACGACGCGGGGCTGACTCTAATCCCGCCGGTATTGTCGTCGCCATGACGGGGTCGGTGCTCATGTCAGGGAGTGATCTGGACGCGCCCAGGGTGCGCGATATCGCCCGCAACCGGAGGCCGCCTATCTCTGTGTGTGTGAGCTGGTGCCGGCCCTGGACGAGGACCGGCCGCTCGGAGTTGATGTCGAGCGCCTCGCCGCCGCGGGCCTGGCCGGGGGTGAGCTGCTGGCCCGCGTTCAGGCGGCCTCGCGATGAGCAGTGGCTCCGGTAGCGTGCGCGCGATGGGATCGGCTCACGGGGGAGGCATGCAGTGCCAGGGCTGGCCGCAAGAGGCGGCGCTGCGGATGCTGCACAACAATCTGCATCCCGATGTGGCCGAGCGTCCGGAGGATCTGGTCGTCTACGGGGGAATCGGCAAGGCGGCCCGTAACTGGTCGAGCTTTCACACCATTGAGCGCGAGCTCCAGTGCCTTGGCGGCGGCGAGACCCTGCTTGTGCAGTCCGGTAAGCCCGTGGCCGTGTTTGAAACCCACCCCGACGCCCCTCGGGTCCTGATCGCCAACTCCAACCTGGTTCCCCAATGGGCCACCTGGGCGAAGTTCCGGGAGCTCGACGCGGCTGGACT
>JBDTEE010000153.1:0-8132 GCA_039922645.1 Solirubrobacteraceae bacterium
CTCCGATCGATACTTCGACGGGCTCCTAGGGCCCCGGTCAGCCTCTCCGCCTCCCGCACGATCCGACGCGCGATCGCTCCAGGACTGAGTTCGCGCCGCGGGCGAAAGGGAGTCCGCACGATGCGACCTTTACCGATGGACTATCTGGTGACGTGCCCCAGGAGCGGCTCGGCGCTCAATGCGTGGGGATCTGGCTTTGCTTGCTCGCGTACCTGCGGACCGTCGGCATCTCCACTGGCGAGCCGTCCAGAGCCGCAGCAAAGCGATCGAACGCCTCTGCCGTGATCTCAATGCGCTGACCACGCGCAACGACATCGGCGGCGCGCTCGGTCGCGACCGAAAGCATGAAGCCGGTCAGGGTCTCTCCGCTGAGCTCAGCAGCCGCCCGCAGGATCCGCTCCTGTTGTTCGCTGACGCGCATGTTGATCCGGCGCTGGCGCTTGGAATCGATCTGGGTCATCAGATCGGATCGCTGCCCCTCGATGTCCGAGTCCGCCGCCTCGCGTCGAGTATCGCTTGCGCTCCGATCGTTCCGAAGCTCGCGGGACTCTGAAAGGTTGGAGTCGCGACGGCGACCGCTGGATGTCCATGAGAGCGCCGAGCGCCTCCTCGAACTGCGAGCGGATGAAGCGCCGATCGCGGCCGAGCTTTACGCTCGGCAGGACGCCGCGCCGGGCGTAGTCCTCGATGGTGGAGACCTTCATCTGCAAGACCGCGGCGACCTCGCGAGCCGTCATCAGCTCATCGAGCTTCGAGTGGCCTGCCCACTGGTCCGCCGGCGACTCAGACGGCAAGGAGGGGGTGACCCTCGGATCCACTGGCGAGCGATCAGGACTGACAGACATCATGCCATTGCGGTAGGGCCGGTCTCGGCTCGCCATCCCGAGGCCCATTCAGGAAGGACTCTCGATCGAGGCAGGAGAAAGGCGCATGGATCTTCATCTTTACGACGCTCTTTACCGCTAAGATCGCTTGATAGCGATAATGTACTCACCAACAACGCGAGTAACTTACTGCCGCGCACGCGTCGACCACCGCCGGGTACCACCTCAACAAGCGTCACTGGAACACGGTGCTGATCGACGGCCCGCTGCCGGACCAGACGATCGCCGACATGGTGGAGGACCCGTTTGACCTGGTGGTCAGCAAGCTCTCGCGGGCGCGGCAGCGCGGAGTGGGGTGGCGCGGCGGACGGCCGGCGACGGTCACAGAATCAAACGCCGTCAAACGCGAACCAAGGCCTTAAACACCAAGACCCCCGATCTCTCGGAGGCCTGGATTTCCAGCGAATTTGAAGTAGCGGGGGCGGGATTCGAACCCACGACCTTTGGTTTATGAGTCGCTTCAGGGGTGTTAGGCACCTGCGGCTTTGCAGGTATTTCTTCTAATTGCGTTCGGTTGTGGGAGGTCAGATTTGCTTGTCTTGGTACCCGTTTGGTACCCGTTGTCGGCGCCGGATCTGGTCTCGGTAGGCTACGAACAACGGCGTAGGCGCGATGCGCTGAACGGGCGCCAGCTCGGTTCGTGTCGTCAGCGCCACGAGATACCGTAGGCGTGTGAGCGCCACCGCCGACGCAGCGACGCATTCCCTGGCCGACCATCGTCCGATCGGGATCTCTACGGGCGTATTCGCGGGCTTACGCGGCGACTGGCCCGCAGTCGTCGATCAGGCCTGCAAGGTGTCCACTTTCGCGGTCGAGCTTTCGGGGAACGAGCTTCCGGGGCTACTGACGTATCTGCGAGCACAGCCGCGGCTGCCGTTCCGCTATGTCAGCGTTCACGCGCCCGTCAAGCACCAGGGTCTCGACGAGCCGGCCCTCGTGCAGCAACTGGGCGGGCTTCCGTTATGGGTCCGCTCGATCGTCGCCCACCCGGACTCCCTCGTGGAACCTGACGCCTATCGAGCTCTCGGCACTCGGTTGGTGCTCGAGAACGTGGACGACAGGAAGTCCACAGGGCGCATCGCCGACGAGATGGAGACCTTCTTCCAGTCGTTGCCCGACGCCGGCTTCTGCTTCGATATCGCGCACGCTCACTCGATCGACCCATCGATGGACACCGACAGCCAACTACTCGACCGCTTCCGATCTCGGCTTCGTCACGTTCACCTCAGCTCGCTCAGCGGCGGACACCACATCCCCGTCGCGGCCGACGACGAATCGCTGTTTATGCGAGTGCTCGATCGCTGCCGAGACGTGCCGTGGATTCTCGAGGCGCCGCCACCGGATCGCTGGTCCGAGCGGCTGAGAGCGACCGAACTGCTAGCGGCGGGTGCGGCGTCCGCCAGCGACAGCGGGTGACTCCCGACCGAGGAGTCGCCCGGCTTGAGGCGGCGGGGAACGCGACCATAGTGCTGAGGGGTTCATGGGGTCGCCGCGAGATCACGCGCGAAAGCGACGACGACTTCATCGTGCTGTTCGAAGGCGAGCCCGCCGACAGCGCACGACCGTCGATCGAGGACGTCGCCGGCGCACTCGGCGGCCGGCCACCAGGTCCCGAGGAGATCTTCGGCAGTCACGTCCTGCTCGACGACCTCCGGGCGAAGATCGGGCGAGACGAGGACACCAAGCTTCGGCTATCGCGCAAGGCTCTGTTCGCCGGCGGGCTTCTTCCCGTCCTCGACTGCTACGGCCATCCGGTCAGCGACATGCTCGGCTACCTCGACGAGCGTATGTCGGTTCCTCCGCTGGACCGCTTGGCCGACGCGTTCGTCGATCGCGGAGCGCTCGACCCCGGCGTCCGGGTGCTGACGGCGTATGACGAGTTTCTGGCGATCTTGGACGACGGCGAGAAGCGCCGGAAGCTGAGCGAACTCGGCATCGAGGACGCAGCCGAGTCGTCGCTGTTCACACGGATCGCCGAGCTTGGGAAGGAGTTGGAGGCCGGTCTGCTCGCGTTGCTGTTCGACGATCCGGGGCTACATCGCTGGGTGCGCGAGTACCTCGTGTTCTGAGCGCTTCAGTCGTCTCCGACCGTTGCGTCAGCCGGGCGGATGGTCGAGCTGCCTGAGCACGCTACTCGTCCAGCGCTCGACGTTCGGCCGCATGCGCAAGAGCAACGTACGCTCGAGCGAGGAGCTCGACGAGGTTCTGTCCCGCAGCGTCGACTGGCGCCGGCCCGAGCTGACGGAGCAGGGCGTCGGGTGCCGCGCCGGCGAACGGGCTCACCCGGACCTCGGACAGATCCGGCCCGGCGGACCAGAATGACTCGAGCTGCGCGGACAGCGGAACCGCCGGCTCGCCCTGCGTCGCACTGGCGTCACGTGCCCTCTTGGGGCCGTCGGCACCACGCCGCACCCGCAACCGCTCGAGCAGCTCGTCCTTCTCCAGTCCTCGCCACGCGAAGATCAGGAACGGGTCCTCGTCGAAGCGCTCGGCGAGGATGTAGTAGACGGCAGCCACATGCTTGCAGGGATTCTCGGAGTCGGGGCAAGTGCAGCTGGCCTTCAGCTCGGCCTTCGACGACGGCAACAGCGTCAGCCTGCACGACGAGAACACAGCCTCGATATCGCGCGGCATCTCACCGGCGAGCAGCTGTGCCAGCGGGAGTGCCTGTGAGGCCATCGCCTTCTCGGCGCGACGCCATTGAGGCTCAGAAAGAACCTTGCCTCGGATCCGAACGCGGTACGGCGTGTAGCGAGATCCCTGCACCTTCGCGAGCACGACGCCGGGCTCGACCTCAAGCTCGATGACCTGGCCCTTGCGCGCGTAGTTGCGCCCGCGGTTCAGCCTCGAGCCGACACCGAACGACTCGAGCAGCTCGATGAACCGACGCGACCACCACGTCTCGCCGATGTCGCCGCGCCGGCTGCGCGCGACGATCCCTCCCTCTGCGGGCAGCGGCTTGGAGGCTGGGTACTGCGGGTAGTCCGGCCAGGAGCTCATCCACGCTCCTCCACAGCATCGGCTGACAGCATGACGAGATCGCGGAGCTGAGCGCTGTCGAGCTCCGTGATCCAGGCCTCGCTGCTGCTGCCGACGATCCGGTCCGCCAGATCCTTCTTCTGGGCGATCAACACGTCGATCCGTTCCTCCAGCGTTCCGACACACATCAGCTTGCGGACCTGGACATTCTTCTTCTGGCCGATCCGGAACGCCCGATCGGTCGCCTGATCCTCGACCGCCGGGTTCCACCAGCGGTCGAAATGGATCACGTGGTTCGCGGCGGTTAGGTTGAGTCCGGTACCCCCCGCCTTCAGCGACAGCACGAACAGCGACGGGCCGTCAGTGGCCTGAAACCGCCGCACCATCTCATCGCGCGCGGTCTTCGATGTACCACCGTGCAGGAACATGACCTCGCGCCCGAGCCGCTCCTGCAGGTGTGGTTTCAGCATCTGCCCGAACTCTGCGAACTGGGTGAAGCACAGCGCCCTGTCACCCTCTGAGAGCGCCTCGGCCAGAATCTCCTCGAGCCGCGCGAGTTTGCCCGAGCGCCCCTCCAGCTCCGAGCGGTCCTTCAGCAGGTGAGCGGGATGGTTGCAGGCCTGCTTGAGCTTCATCAACGCCGCAAGGATGATTCCCGACCGCTCGATCCCCTCGGCCCGCTGAGCCTTCTCGAGCATCTCGTCAACGACCGCCTGGTAGAGCGTCGCCTGCTCCTTAGTCAGGTGGCAGTCGACGCGCATCTCGATCTTCTCGGGAAGATCGCTGATGATCCGCTTGTCGGTCTTCAGCCGGCGCAGGATGAACGGGCGCGTCGCACGCTGTAGCTGCTCCGTCGCCGACGGGTCGCGCCAGCGCTCGATCGGCTTCGCGTAGTGACGCTTGAAGCCGGCAGCCGAACCGAGCAGCCCCGGGTTGAGGAAATCCATGATCGAGTGAAGCTCGGTCAGCCGGTTCTCGACCGGCGTGCCTGTGAGCGCAACCCGATGACGAGCCGGGATCGCGCGGATCGCGCGGGTCTGCTTGGCCTCGATCGTCTTGATGTTCTGTGCCTCGTCGAGTGTCACCCGCCCCCAATCCAGTGCGCACAGCTCTTCCTTATCGCGCGTCGCCAGGGCATACGTCGTGATCACGAGGTCGCTCGAGCGGACCACCCGAGTTAGCTTCGGTCCTCGCAGACGCTCGCGTCCGTGGTGAACGTGCACACGCAGATCGGGCGCGAACCGCTCCGCCTCTCGCTGCCAGTTGCCCACCACCGACATCGGGCAGATCAGGAGTGTCGGAGACGGCCGCTTGCGCCGGCGCTTGCTCGGGCTGTTCGCCGCGTGCTGTCGCTCGGCTAACAGCAGCGCGAGGAGCTGCACCGTCTTGCCGAGGCCCATATCGTCCGCCAGACAGGCGCCGAGGCCGAGCGTTGAGAGGAACGACAGCCACGCGAGGCCCCGGTCCTGGTAGGGACGCAGCTGGCCGCCGAACGATGCCGGGAGCTCGACCGGTCGCAGCTTGCGTTCGTGATTCGAGCTGAGCAGCTCCTTCAACCACCCACCGGCTTCGATCTCCGTCACCGGCAGGTCAGGCTCGCCGGCATCAA
Source organism: Solirubrobacteraceae bacterium (assembly GCA_039922645.1). Taxonomy (GTDB): domain Bacteria; phylum Actinomycetota; class Thermoleophilia; order Solirubrobacterales; family Solirubrobacteraceae; genus Palsa-465. The sequence continues at coordinate 5,473 of JBDTEE010000153.1, forward strand.
GGCTAAGACTGTCTCGTAGGAGCTCGGCCGCCGGCGCCTCGCCGCGTTCCGCCCTACCTTGGAAGAACGCGAGCGCGGCCTCGACGTCCTCAGGACGCAACACGATCCATTGCCCGCGGGCCATCACCAGCGGCAACTTGAGCGCAGCGAGTTCGCGCAGCTCGGTCACGCTGAGCGTCGCATCGCCGACCGCCACGCTCCACTCGTAGGAGCACAGCCCGTCGAGGCTGAACAGCCCGGTCCCCTCCTCCCATTCCTTCATCGGCTGCGCCTGCAGCTTGGGACGCAGCCGCTGACTCCACCACGCCGGTGCGAGCACGCCGAAGCCGGCCTGTTCGAGTGCCGGGGCCGAGTTGCGAACGAAGCTGTAGGCGGCCTCCTGGCTCAGGTCCAGGCCGGTCGGAGCGGCCTCACGCAGCGCCGGCTCGAGCCCCGGCCACAGGCGCAGCGCGTGACCTAGCCCTCCCAGCAGCCGCTCCTGAGGATCCGCGATCTCGCGACCCGGCACGTGCAGGCCGCTGCCGTTGGAGCTCCACACGTCCTCGGCCGGCACCAGGATGCTCGGATCATCTTTGGCCTGCAACAGGATCTCGACTCGCCAGCTCGGGCGTGTGCTCTCCTCGCGCGTCTCTGCGGTCGGCCCGTCACCATTTCCCTGACGTTGGCGCCCTTCCTCGACGATGTGCGGGAGTTCCTCCGGCGCGGACAGCCGGAAGCAAGTCCGGAACATCCGGTGTGCGGCATACCACTCTCCCGCGTGGCGCCACTCATCGAGCTGCTCGGCGAGCGCAGCCAGCGCCAACGCATCTGCCCGCACCACCGGATTCGCGTCCGTGAGCGCGGCGAGCCACGCGTCAATAGCCGAAAGTGACCTCGCCGACGGACGCCGCGCGCGCCGCGGAGCGAGACCGTCCGCCAGGAAGTGCCGCGCGCAGCCATCGACGACGGCGCCCAGCAGATCACCGACAACCGCCCCAGGAGGGTTTCCTGCCGCAGAAGGCGAGAACTCCGCCGCCACGAGTGGGGGCATGGATGTGGACAGCAACCGCACGCGCTCCGCATCGTGAGGATCGACGGTGATCGCTCGCCAGCACGCCACCCACGCCTCGTCGCGCCGCACGAGCCCCGGAAGCACGCGCCCACGCGCCACCAGCTCGAGCGCAAGCTTGGCCGCCTCAGCGAGGAACCAAAGTGACTCTCCGACGGCGACACCCACCCGATCGTCGGCCGGCAGAGCGAGCAGGACGTCGAGCGCGGGGATCGGGCCGAGCGCGATCGCCGGTACGACCCAGGGGTGCAAGAAATCCGGACTGCCCGCGCTCTCATCGCCGTCCGGACGCAAGAGCTGTGGCGAATGCTGCGGCCCTTCCCTGAAGGAGGGCAACGCCAGAGTGACCCCGTGGTCGGTGTGCGCCTCGGTCGCCAACGCGATGTCGAGGCGAGCGAGCGCTTCGCTCAGCTCTGTGACCGAGCCGGCGAACGGATGCGCGCGCGGCCGTGGATTTTCCGGCACCTGCCCGCGTCGCCGCGCTGCCCGCGCGGGCAGCGCGGCGTCCTCGCCCCAGATGCAGATCTGTGAGTCGCGCGACCAGAAGGCGTGAAGGGCGATCACGCGCGCAATCCTTGCGCGAAAGCCGGACGCCACGGTAAGCCGCGACGACGATGCTGAGATCGGACGAGCCGGAGCATCTCGATGAGTTCCCCACAGTAGCGGCGCACCGCTGACCCGAGCCGCGGGTCGGCGACGGTCTCCCGGCGGCGAAAGCTACCTGGGACGGCGATTAACGCGCCGGGCGGCCCGAGCAGCGCGGCGAGCCTCCTTGCGCTCGTCGGGGTGACGCCGCGCTCCAGTTCTGGTCGTCCGTTCCCGCTCCCAGGAGCCGGGGAGCTCTTGCAGCGCGGCAACGTGAAGGTCGCGATCGTAAGGACGTTCCTCATGCAATGTGCCCCAGACCTGCTGAGCGACGGGCGCGGCGAGCATGTGCAGGATTTCGTGGCGGTCGTAGCCCAACTCGAGCAACCGCGCCGTCGTTTTCCATGCCTCTGGCGGTTCGTTGTCCCACAGCTGCGTCGCGACGATCTCATGCATCGCAAGATGCAGACCGGGATTGATCGACTCGCCTTCAACTTCAACGTCACGGCGACCTTCTCGCAGCGCGCGTTCGAGCTCGGGGTGCTCGTGTCGGATCACGAGCGACCGCATGTCGGGGTCTGCGAGATCCGCAACCGTCAGATCGAGCTCGGCGAGCGCATCGGAGTCGCCGACAAATCGCAGTCGTTCGTCAGCGTCGCTAAGGGGCGATCCGGGCGGCATGGCCGTAGTGTGTGTCGGAGTTCCGGTGGGACGGTAATGAGGTTGCTGCTGCGGAGGCAAACGCGGTGTTGAGCGTAGACCCCAGCGCAGACGGAATCCGTCCCAGCAATGGCAGTCCGCGTTTAGATATGCAAGCCTTCAGCGAGAGGACCCGCCTCCGACCTTCGGGTTCCCGACCTACGGGGGTTATGAGTCGCTTCAGGCGTGTTAGGTAACTGGCGATTTGCAGGGATCTCGTGAAATTGGATCCGGTTGCGTGAGGTCAAATTTGCTTGTCTTGGTACCCGTTTGGTACCCGTTTTCGGGTCTTGTCGCCGGGATCGCCGGCGGCACACGAGGTGCCGTA
>JBDTEE010000154.1:0-9845 GCA_039922645.1 Solirubrobacteraceae bacterium
CCGCCAGCAGCGCGAGATCCAGGCCATTGAGCGCCATGCCGGCGTCACGCTCTCGCCCTGGGTCAAGGGTGCTCACGTGGCCCCGACTCCGGTCAACGCGCCGCCCAAGCGCCACTCCAAGCCGCACGTCTCAGTCCAAAACGGCGACGGGCCCGCGGCCAAGCTGATCGTCTCCGGTGGCCGGGCCGCCGGGATCGAGCCCTCGGACATCATTCACGCCATCACCACCGCAGCCGAACTCGATGGCGAGGCCGTGCGCAACGTGCGCGTGTTCGAGCGCTTCGCCTTCGTCGATGTTCCTGCCGCCGACGCCGAGCGCGTCGTCGAGTCGGCCGGCGGCACGCAGGTCCGCGGGCACGTGCTCGCGCTCGAAGTCGCGAAGGTCTGAGCCTCTGAGCCCAGCGCGGGCGGCGTTTTGACCGCCGCGGGCGGCGCTCTGGCCCGCCGCGGGCATGTCGGCTCCGCGTCAGTCCCGGCCGGCCCCGGCGCGACTTCTGCTGCGCCGGCCGTGTTACGACGCGTTAGGACCGGGTCCATCAACCTCTGGGAGGTAATCCCTTGCCTACGAAATCGCTGCACCTGCCCCGTCCGTCGGCGGCCATGCTGGTCGCCGTGACGGCACTCTTCATTTCCCTCGGCGGCGCCAGCTACGCGGCCTTCTCGGTGCCCGCCAACAGCGTCGGCACCGCCCAGCTGCAGCACAGCTCCGTCGTGCACTCCAAGCTCCGCTTCAATTCGGTCTCCTTCCAGGACATCCAGCCGCAGGCGATCGGCCTGCGCCGGGCCGACCTGAACCAGCTCCAGCAGCGCGTCGCTTCGACGTGCGGGTCGGGTCAGGCCATCGGGGCGATCCAGAACAACGGCAAGGTGAACTGCAACGCAGCCCGCCCGGCCGAGTTCGGCACCACCACCCCGTCCGCAGTGCCGGTTCCGGTCGGTGGCGCCACCGTGGACAGCTTGACCCTGCCCACCGGTAGCTCCTACATGGCCTTCGCCAACCCGCAGGTGTCAGGGGTTCCGGGCAAGAATGAGACCTGCTCACTGACCGTGGGGGCCAACAAGCAGACCCGCACGGCCAGCGTCCCCGCGGGTGGGTCCGTGAACATCCCGCTCCAGGTCGCCGGGCCTTCGGGTACGGCCATCGTGAGTTGCGCAGGCGCGGGCGCGGCCAGCGTGACCGGCGCCATCAACGCGCTGGAGACCTCCACTAACAACTGACCGAAATCCGCAGTCAGGTCAGCCGGGGTGAGCCTCCGGCTGGCCCGGCCGCGGGTGGTCTGTTAAACGGCGTTCTCAGCACCCACAGCCGCCCTTCGCTTGTCGTGGGTGCTGAGGACCACGGTTTCCGCATCCCTCTGCACCCACGCTCGCCGTTGGGCGGCTGTGGGTGCTCAGGGATGCGCTGTTCCGTAATGCACGGGTTACGGTAACCTCCTCGTTACGGATAACGAACCGACGTGAGGTGGCCCATGGCCAAGAGCTACACAGTGACGCGGAAGATCAACGCCGGCCCGGACCGGATCTGGGCGCTCCTGACGGACTCTGCCGCCTATCCGAGCTGGAACCCCGCGGTCGTTTCCCTGGAGGGCCCGGTCGCCGCAGGCGAGAGGATCAAGCTGGTCTCAACGATCAGCCCGTCGCGCACCTTCGCCCTCTCCGTCTCCGACCTCGAACCGGAACGGCGGATGGTCTGGTCAAGCGGGATGCCGCTGGGGCTGTTCCGCGGTGTACGGACGTTCGCGCTGAGCGAGGCCGGCCCCGGGGAGACCGAGTTCTCGATGACCGAGGTCTACTCAGGTCCGATGGCCGGGCTCATCACCCGCGCCATCCCCGACCAGACCGACTCGTTCGCCCAGTTCGCCGACGGCCTCAAGATCGCCGCGGAGAGCGACGGCTCCGCACCCGGTTCCAGCCGCTGAGCGTGGCGCAGCCGCTGCATCAGGAGGCGCTCGATGCCCTCGGCGACGCCAACCGCCGGGCGATCGTCGAGATCCTCAGCCACGGCGGGCACTCGGTCCAGCAGATCGCCGACCGGCTGCCCATCAGCCGCCCCGCTGTCTCCCGCCATCTGCGCCTGCTCAAAGGCGCCGGGCTGGTCGGCGACTCGACGGTGGGGACCCGGCGTATCTACGCACTGCGCGCCGAGGGAGTCCAGTCGATTCGCCGCTACCTCGAGCAGACCTGGGGGGAGGCCATCCCGCGCTTTCAGCTCTGGGCTGAGAACACGCCGGTTACCCGGAGCGAGCACGGAGCCGCGAATGACCACTGAGCCGCTCCTGATCGAGTTCAAGGTGGCCGTACCGGCCGCTGACGCGTTCGATGCCTGGACACGCCGGTGCGCAACCTGGTGGCCGCGCTCCCACACGGTGAGCGGGGATCCGTCGGCGATGAATTTCGAGCCGCACCCCGGCGGCCAGATCATCGAGCACGGGCGGGACGGGAGTTCTCACGTCTGGGCGAGATCCTCGATTGGGAGCCGCCGGTCCGGCCTCGCTACCGCTGGCATCTGTTCTTCGATCCCCGTGAGGCCACCGAGGTCGCCGTCACCTTCCGGGGTGACGGACAGCGCACCCGGGTGCGGCTGGAGCAGCGTGGCTGGGAGCGGCTCGGGGCGGCCGGAACGCCCCGGCGGGCCAAGACTCGGGATTCCTGGGTCACGTTGGTCGCCGCTTTACGCCCGGTCCTGCTAGCAAGAATCCGGCCCGTTGGGCCCGATGATGAAAGCGGAATCGCGGGTAGGGTCCGGGACATGAGCACAGCAAATATGAACACCACACACGGCACGATCGCCCTCGAGTTCTTCGACGACGACGCGCCCAACACCGTCGCCAACTTCCGCAAACTGGCCGCAGACGGCTTCTATGACGGCATCATCTTCCACCGCGTGATCCCGGACTTCATGGTCCAGGGCGGCTGCCCCGAGGGCACCGGCACCGGTGGCCCGGGCTACACCTTCGAGGATGAGTTCAACGACCAAAAGATCGTGCGCGGTGCGCTGGCCATGGCCAACGCCGGGCCCAACACCAACGGCTCGCAGTTCTTCATCGTCACGGTTGATAGTGCGCCGTGGCTTGACGGACGCCACACGGTCTTCGGTCACGTGACCGCGGGCATGGACGCCGTCGACGCCATCGAGGCGGTCCCCACGGGCGCCCAGGATCGCCCGCTCGATCCACCGGCCATCGAGTCAATCCAGCTCGACCCGAACTAGCGTACAGGGGGGCTGGATGAGCCGGCGCCCGCCTGTGGCGGCTGCGCCGGGACTCCACGCCCCCGATAGCCTTGGAGGTCGATCCCACCCGCAGGAGGAGATATGGCCAGCGTTCAGGAGCACGATCCGGCAGATACCCACGGCGCCAGCGCGCAGACGATCCCGGTCGAGAATCCCGCCACCGGTGAACTGATCACCACCGTTTCGGTGACCTCGGCCGAGGAGCTGGCCGCCATGGCCGCCCGGGCGCGGGAAGCGCAGCCCCAGTGGGAGGGACTCGGTTTCGAGGGCCGCGGGCGCATCATGCGCCGGGCCCAGAAGTGGATGATCGACAACGCCGAGCGGGTGCTCGACACGGTCGTCTCGGAAACCGGGAAGACCTACGAGGACGCTCAGCTCTCCGACTACGGCTACACCGTTACCGCCCTGGGCTTCTGGGCCAAGGAGGCGGGCAAGTACCTGGCCGATGAGCGGGTCCCATCCTGGAACAACCCGGTGGCGATCGGCAAGAAGCTCGTCATCCGCTACGCCCCGCTCGGAGTGGTGGGGGTGATCGGCCCCTGGAACTACCCGATCGTCAACTCGTTTGGCGACTGCATCCCCGCGCTCATGGCCGGTAACACCGTGATCCTCAAGCCCAGCGAGGTCACCCCGCTGAGCGGCCTGCTGATGGCCGAGATGATGCGCGAGTGCGGGCTGCCCGAGAACGTCTTCCAGGTCGCCACCGGTGATGGAGCCACGGGCGCGGCGCTTATCACCAACGTCGATTGCGTCATGTTCACGGGCTCGAGCCGGACCGGTAAGGCGGTCATGAAGGCCGCCGCCGACGTGCTGGTGCCCTGTTATCTCGAGCTGGGCGGCAAGGATCCGATGATCGTCTGCGCCGACGCCGACATCGAGCGGGCCAGCAACGCCGCGGCCTACTGGTCGATGAACAACGGCGGTCAGGTCTGCATCTCGGTGGAGCGTTGCTACGTGAACGCGTCGATCTATGACGAGTTCGTCTCCAAAGTGACCGAAAATGTCCGTGGTCTGCGCCAGGGCGTGCCGACCGGTGTGGGCACGGTCGACGTTGGCGCGGTCATCTTCCCGCCCCAGATCGACGTCGTCGAGGAGCACGTCCGCGACGCCGTGGCGAAGGGGGCCAAGGTGCTGACCGGCGGCCATGCCGCCTCCGGCCCGGGCCGTTTCTTCGAGCCCACGGTGCTGGTCGACGTTGACCACTCGATGAAGTGCATGCAGGACGAGACATTCGGGCCCACGTTGCCGATCATGAAGATCGCCGATGATGAGGAGGGCGTGAGGCTGGCCAACGACTCGCCCTACGGCCTGCAGGCCAGCGTGTGGACCAAGGACGTGACCAAGGGCGAGGCTCTGGCCCGGCGGATCGAGGCCGGCGTCGTCTGCGTCAACGACGCCCAGGTCAACTACACCGCGCTCAACCTGCCGATGGGAGGCTGGAAGACCTCCGGCCTGGGGACCCGCCACGGCGCAGCCGGCATCCGCAAGTACACCAAGGTCCAGTCGCTGCTGGTCACCCGGCGCGCGCTGAAGCGCGAGCCGTTCATGTTCCCTTACAAGGCGCGGCAGACCATGCTTCTGCGCCGCTTCTTCAAGCTGCTCTACGGTCGCGGCTCGCGCGACTGATCGACGGGCTGCCAGGCGGGGTCGGTAGTCCTGACCCCGCCGCCTCGCCGGTGTTCCGAAGATCCTCCACGGGATTCCGGCGGCGGGTCTGAAGAACGCGGCTGGTAACTACGAGTACCCCAACCTGCCGAACGTCAGTAACGCCGCGGCGTCGGTGGGCCGTGTCTTTTCCGGGCCTCGGGCGCCTCAGCGGAGCTCGACGGCCAGCAGCCGCTCGAGCTCGGCCACGGTGTCCTCGGGGCGGCGGTGATGAACGGTGGCCATACCCAGCTCGCGGGCCGGATCCAGGTTGAAGGGCAGGTCATCCACGAACACACACTGGGTCGGTTCGAGGCCGATCCGCTCCGCTCCAAGGGCGTAGATCTTCGGCGCGGGCTTGCGCATCCCCTCCTCGCCCGAGAGAACGATGCCGTCAAACAGCTCGGCCAGCAGCGGACGGTCGTAGCGGCGCGTACCCCACGAGTTGGAGATGAGCCCGGTCCGCACGCCTGCCGAGCGTGCCCGGCGCACGGTGTCCAGCATGACCGGGTCGGGACTGCCGGCCGCGAACAGCCGGTCGATCAGACCTTCGTGGGCGACGTCGAGGATGGCGGCAAAGCGGGGCTCGAATTCGTGCTCGGAGAGCTTGCCTGTCTCGAGGCCGATCAGCAGTTCGCGGCTGGCCGGGTCATGACGGAAGCGCTCGCCGATCGCCTCGGGGGACAGACCCTCGCGCTCGCAGAAGACCCGGAACGTGTCAAAGACGTCGGTGGTCATCACCCCGCCCCAATCGACCAGCAGCCCGGGGTAGCTCGACGAGCCCCGGTCGCGGTCAGAAGCCATTGCGGGTGACATTGAGTGCGCGCTGAGCCAGTTCCACCACGCCGTCACCGAAGGTCTTCAGATAGGGGTCATCGGTGGCCCCACTGATTGCCCGCTTGTAGTTGCCCTCCATAAAGGCCACCGCCTTCCACAGCGCGAGGGTCACATACCAATCCAGCGACTGCACCGAGCGCCCGGAGCGCTCCTCGTAGCGTTCGACCATCTCCTGACGGGTGGGGAAGCCGGGCTGCGCCGTCACGCGCTGGAGATTGAACTTGCGGCCCCCGGGATCATCGGCCTGGGTCCAGTGGATCATCATGTAGCCCACGTCGGCCAGCGGGTCGCCGATCGTGGCCATCTCCCAGTCGAAGATGGCGATCAGACGCGCGGGGGCGTCCGCGGCCAGCATGGTGTTGCCGAGCCGGTAGTCGCCGTGGACGATTGTGGCCGCGGGGGACTCCGGAAGGTTGGCGGCCAGCCAGGCTGCCGTCTCTTCGAACTCGGGGATCTCGCGAGTCTTGCCGTGCTCCCACAGGCCGTTGAAGCGGCGCAACTGGCGCTCCAGGTAGCCGGTCGGCTTGCCGAAGCCCTCCAGCCCGATCTGGGTGAAGTCGACCTCATGCAGCTCGACCAGGGCATCGATGAGCTCATCGGCGATCCGGACCCGTTCCGCCGGACTGTCGAGTGGCGCGGGGAGCGAGTCGGTGACCACCTCGCCGTGGATCTCCTCCATAACGTAGAAGGGGGCTCCGATGACCTCGGGGTCCTCGCACACGGCCAGGACGCCGGGAGTCCGGACCGGCGTGGGCTCGAGCGCGCGCAGCAGGCGGGCCTCGCGAAGCACATCGTGGGCGCTGGGCGGCAGCGGCCCGCGCGGCGGCCGGCGCAGGACAACCCCGGTGGAGAGCGCGTAGGTCACGTTGGAGTGACCGTCGCCAACCGGGGTGGCGCTGAGGTCCTCGGGTGCCTCGAGGCCGGCGCCGGTCAGGAATTCTCTGAGCGGCTCCAGTACGAGCAGTGGCTCGCGCTGGTTCTCGGCGCCCTCAGCGTGGGTCGTGACGATGTCGTCGGGGGCGATCGCGGCCGGCATGGGGGCGTCAGCCTACCGGCGCCGATTGCTTGCCGCAGCCGGGCTGCGCGGGCAAGCGTTCGGAGCCGTGGGGTGCAGGTGAAGTGGTTCAGACGGGGACAGGGGCGCGAGCGGCAAGCTCGCGGTCAAACCGCCATCCGATGAGCTGCGAGCGCTCGCCGGCCAGTCCGACCACAGTGGCGCCGGTCTGACCCTCGATCGTCGCCATCAGCCGGGCGAGCCGATCCCGGAGCGCCGCACCGGCGCTCGAATCCTCACTCACCAGGTCCGCGTCGTGGTCCTCGATCAGGACCGTCACACGGTCGGGACGGTAGGCCGCGATCCCGTCGAGCAGCTCGCGGTCCTCATCGGCCGCTACGAAGATTGCTAGTAGATCGCTCATGGCGGAGAGTCTGCGCAGCCTCCGTAAAGCGATCCTGAACGTGGCCGAACAGTTCTCGCTGACTCGGGAACAGCCGGCGATTTGAGGCCAATAGCGCGCGAATCGATGACGGTTAGGCAGCTAGCCTCAATACATACATGCCCGAGCTGCCGGAAATCGAGATAACCGCCCGTTTGCTGGACCGTGCGCTGACGGGCGCGCGGATCGAGTCGGCGCTCGCTCCGGGCGTAAATGCCCTGAAGACCTATGACCCGCCCCTGGCGGCGATCGATGGGCTGGCCATCACCGGGGTGAGCCGCCGGGGCAAGCTGTTTCAGATCGGGCTTGAGCAGGACCGCACCCTGCTCATCCATCTCATGTCGGCCGGCCGGTTGCAGCTGTTTGACACCCGGGCCTCATTACGGGACCGGACCGCGCGGTTGCTGCTCCGCCTGGATGATGGTCGCGAGCTGCGCCTAAGGGAATTTGGCACCAAACAGGCGGCGTGGATCAAGCTTCTCCGTCCCGACGCCCTGGCTGAGGAGCAGACGCTGGCCACCTACGGCCCCGAGGCCTGGCCGGACCCGCCCCCGCTGGGGCCGCTTCTGAAGGCTGCTCGTCCGTTACACGGGATGCTCCGCGACCAGCGGGTGATCGCCGGCATCGGTCGCTCGTGGGTCGACGAGATTCTCCACACGGCGAAGCTTTCGCCCTTCAAGCGCGGCTCGGAGCTGTCCGAGGGGGAGGCCGAACGTCTGCGCAAGGCCATCGTGGCCCGCCTGAGCGAAGCCATCGCCCATTACGAGCAGACGATCGCGCTGCCGATTCCGGACAAGCTCCCGATGCCGCTGGCCGTACACCGCCGCAACGGTGAGCCGTGCCCACGCTGTGGGGACACCCTGGAGGCGGTCTTCTACGAGGACTACATTATGTGTTATTGCCCCACCTGTCAGACCGAGGGCAAGCTCCTCAAGGACCGCCGCCTGTCCCGATTGCTGAAGTAGGCGCACGCAGCCCGGGCGAGTACGCTCCTCTTCGGAGGAGGAGGTCATTCCACATGTCATTCATGGGACCCAACCCGGCGCCGCCCCGACAACTCGGAGAGTCGAACGCCGCTGAGCGGCAGCACGAGCTGTCCGACGCCGCTGCTCGTGAGGCCGCCCGTCAGCCCGAGATGGAGCCGGGGTCAAGCCGGCCGTCGCGGGCCCTCGCCCGACGGCGCTCGCTGCTGCACCACTGACGTAGGCCCTCGAGGCCTCGACCCGCGGGCGATCAGTCCGGGACTCGCGTTGCCCACCCTCGCGCGGGATACGATCAGCCGATGCTCAAACCAGGCGATATTGCACCGGACTTTGAACTGCCCGACCAGGAGGGCAACGAGGTCTCGCTGAGCGGCCTCACAGGACGCAACGTGGTCCTCTACTTTTACCCCAAGGCTGATACGCCTGGCTGTACCACCCAGGCCTGCGGCGTGCGCGACCACCAGGCTGATTACGCCAGCGCCGATGCGGTCGTGCTGGGTGTCTCGCCTGATCAGGTCAAGGCGGTGAGCAAGTTCGACCAGAAGTACGGCCTGGGCTTCCCGCTGCTGGCCGACTCCGACCACGCCGTGGCCGAGGCCTATGGCGTCTGGGTGCAGAAGTCCATGTACGGCCGCAAGTACATGGGCAACGAGCGGACCACGTTCGTGATCGACCCCGAGGGGAAGATCAAGGACGTCTTTCGTAAGGTCAAGCCAGCCGAGCACGACGCGCTCGTGCTGGCCGCACTGACCGGCGACGACTGACCTCAGCCGGTCGAGTCAGGTTCCCACTGAAGCCGGATGGGCCGCGCCCCAGCGCGCGACCCTGCCCGCGAGCCTGACATCCGAAGGGAGGCCCGCAGCCAGCCCCCACCAGCCGAGGGCTTGAGCCACCATCGGGTAAACAACCCGTTTTGGCCCGTTGTGGTCGAGCATCACGCCGTTGGCCCTCGTGTTGCCGACCGTGCTGACCCGGCCCGAGGGACGGATCCTGGTTCGCTCCCAGGCCAAGCCGCGGGTGATCGCGGCGCGCAGTTTGGCCGCCAGCGGGTCTCGCCGGACCCAGGCGAGGTAGTCCTCGGCATATACAAGTCCACGCGCCTGATAGGAGGAGTCATACCCGCCTAACTCCGGTTCGATCCCGTCGGGACGTTGGGCCGCGAGCCCGAGCCCCAGGGCCTCGCGGGCACGGCCGCGCAGGAGCCGGTCGCCGGTCAGTTCCGCGGTCAGACCGAGGGCTGAGGCGACCAGGAATCGGCGGTGCGCGTAAGGCGCGTCGCCGGCGAGGCCCGGGCGCCACACTTCGGCGCGCGCCATCCATCGCGCAGCGGCGTGGAGCCGAGGCAGGAAGGCGGCCACCCGGGCAAGCAGGTGCGCCGGCAACGCGATACCGCTGTCCGCGGCGGCTCGAAGGAGCAGGGTCAGGTGCGCCACCGCCTCGACGAAGAACGAGGTCGAATGGAATGGGTCCCGCGTATCGGGAAAGTTGCCCTCCGGACCCTGATGAGCAAAGCCCCAGTCCAGTTCGCGCAGACCGATCCGCCACCACCGCGGTTTGTGAAGCGCCACGCCGGCGAGGATCGCTTCCTCGCCGTGGCGCTGCTCCTCGATGAACATCCCCGGGCCCGTTCCGCGTTCGTAGTCCCGATTGACGCCGTTGGCGCCATCTCGCCCGACGGAGCCGACGAGCGCCGACGGGTGCGAGCAAATGATC
>JBDTEE010000155.1:0-8011 GCA_039922645.1 Solirubrobacteraceae bacterium
TGAAGGCGATACTCCCGGTGGCGTTGTGGTAGCTCTCGAGTGGGTCGGTTGGATCAAATGGGATCGGGGCCGAGACCGAGCCGGTTCGGGCGAGCCCCATGGTGTGGTCGAGGAATTGCCCCCAAACCCATCCCCACTGGCTGACATAGCGGGCTGAGAACAAGTCCACCCCGAGCGAATTGAAGATCCGGTTGCTCACGTAGCGGGGGCTTGGTCCGCCCTCCATGGCGCCGATCCCATCGGCGTAGCGCGGAAAGGTGAGCCGGAGATACGGCATCGCGGTCTCGCCCCAGTGGGGGTGCGAGCGGTTGTTGGCGGCGCCGTTAAGCGATTCGGGGGTGAACGAGAAGGCGTGGGCTGGGGGCGCCGCCGCGAGTGCGAGCAGGGCGCCCAGAATTGTCCGGCGCCCAGGCCTCAGTCGTGCGTGGCGTGTCAAAGGCTCAGGGGCGCGGTTGGGAATCGAGCGCGTCAATCAGCAGGTCGAGCATGCGGGGCCAGTGCTCCGGCTCGACCCGCTTGGCCGCCCGGGTGGCGGCGAACAGTAACTGAAGATCGACCACGGTCGCGTCGGCTCGCAGCCGACCTTCGGCCCGAGCGTCAGCGAGCAGACGCTCCCAGGCCGAGGCGGCGTACTCGGTGGCCAGGGCGACCTCCGGGTGGCCCGCGACGACCGCTCGCGCCTCGCCCATGAAGTCGTCCGCCGACTGACGCTCGACCACCCAGCGGAGCATCCCGACGAGCGCGCTCCAACCGTCGCCCTCGCGCTGCTGCGCCTCGTCCACCGCGACGGCTATCTGGTCCATCCGTCGGATGACCAGCGCGGCCAGAAGCTCGTGCTTGGAGGGGAACTGGCGGTAGATGCTGGCCACGCCCGCGCCGGCTGCGTCAGCCACCTCGCTCATCGGCGCTTCCAGCCCAACCCGGGTGAACACCTCAGCGGCGGCGGTGAGCAGGCGCTCGCACTTGTCCTCCGGGTCGAGCTTGCTCCAGGTCTTCCGTGACGCCGGGAGGGGCGCCGCCTCGGAGGGTGGAATGATCATTCCGCTAGAGTAGCCGGGCGTGTCGACGGAGGCCAGTACGCATGAACGGCTCCATCCGAACCTGATCCTCGCCGTCATCGCGCTGGCCGGTCTGGCCTACGCGATGCTCAGCTCGGCGGTCATACCCGCGCTGACCACGATCCAGCACGATCTTCACACCACGGAGACGGGCGTCACGTGGCTGTTGACCGGCTATCTGCTCTCGGCCTCGGTAGGTACCTCGATCCTCGGTCGGCTGGGGGACATGTACGGCAAGGAGCGCCTGCTGCTCATCACCCTGGCCCTGCTCGCACTGGGCACGCTGGTCTCGGCGCTGTCCAGCTCGCTGCTCCCGATGATCGTCGGACGGGTCATTCAGGGTGCGGGGGGTGGGGTGTTCCCGCTCGCCTTCGGCATCGTTCGCGATGAGTTCCCAGCCGATCGGGTGGCGGGCAGTATCGGGATCGTGTCCTCGATTCTCGGCGTCGGTAGCGGTATCGGCATCGTCCTCGGCGGCCTGATCGTCGAGCACCTCAATTACCACTGGCCGTACTGGATCCCGCTGGTGGTGATCGTCGCCTCGGCCGTTCTCACCTGGCGCTTTGTCCCCGAGTCGCCAGTCCGCGTCCCTGGGCGCGTCAACTGGGGTGCGGCAGCGCTGATGACCGCCGGATTCTGCTGCGTGCTGGTCGCCATCTCCGAGACCAGCGTGTGGGGGTGGGGCTCGGTGCGGACGCTCGGCCTGCTCGCCGCCGGCCTGATCGGCTGCGCCCTGTGGGTGCTGGTCGAGGTTCGCAGCGACGAGCCCCTGATCGACATGACCATGATGCGGATCCGGGGCGTATGGACGACCAACCTCGTCGCCTTCCTGATCGTGGCGGTCCTCGCCGGCCTACTTGTTCCCGGTCGCCCGCTGCGTGACCGGTCGCCGCACGAGTTCCAGCTCGTGCAAGAGGCTGGCTAGTGGGCCACTAGAAGTGCGCCTATCGCGTGACCGCGCCGGGCTGAGAGCCCCGACGGAGACCTCGGCCACGGCCGACGGACGCGCTGAGCCGCCCGAGCGCGGCGACCCGAGAGGCGACAGTTACCGGTGGATAGCGCTGTCCAACTGCACGCTGGGCGTGCTGCTGGCCACGCTTGATGCGTCGATCACGCTGATCGCCATGCCCGACATCTTCCGGGGCATCTCGCTCGACCCGCTGGTGCCCGCCAACAGCTTCTACCTGCTGTGGATGATCCTCGGCTTCCTCGTCGTCTCCAGCGTGCTGATCGTCAGCCTGGGCCGGCTCGGGGACATGTTCGGCCGCGTGCGGATCTACAACCTCGGCTTCGTCATCTACACCGTGGCCTCGCTGTTTCTGACCGTGGACTGGCTGACCGGCCGTGCGGGGGCCATCTTCCTGATCGTGTTCCGGGTCGTGCAGGGTGTTGGTGCCGCCTGCCTGCTGGCCAACTCAGCCGCCATCATCACCGACGCCTTTCCCGCCAACCAGCGCGGCATGGCCCTGGGCATCAACAACATCGTCGGGGTCAGCGGGATGTTCGTGGGGCTGATCCTGGGCGGCCTGCTGGCCCCGATCAGCTGGCGCCTGGTGTTCCTGATCTCGGTGCCGGTTGGCCTGTTCGGCACCGTCTGGGCCTACCTCAAGCTCGAGGAGCGATCCAAGCCCCGGCGGGCGACGATCGACTGGGGCGGCAACGTCACCTTCGCCCTCGGCCTGATCCTGATCATGGTCGCCGTGACCTACGGCATCCGGCCCGCGCGCGGCTCGCCGACCGGGTGGGGGAGTGCCCGGGTCCTCACCCTGCTCGCCGCCGGGCTGCTCTCCCTGATCGCCTTCGCGGTGATCGAGCGTCGCGTCGAGAACCCAATGTTCCGCCTGCCCCTGTTCAAGATCCGCGCCTTCACCTTCGGGACGCTGTCGACCTTCCTCTCCGCCGTGGCCCGCGGGGGGCTGATGTTCATGCTGATCATCTGGCTGCAGGGGATCTGGCTGCCCGAGCACGGCTACGACTTCGCCAACACCCCGCTGTGGGCGGGTATCTACATGCTGCCCCTGACCGTCGGCATGCTGCTGGCCGGTCCCACCTCGGGCTTTCTCTCGGACCGCTTCGGCTCGCGGCCGTTCGCCACCGGCGGGATGCTGGGCGCGGCCCTGAGCTTCATTCTGCTCAGCCTGCTGCCCACCGACTTTCCCTATCCGCTGTTTGCCGCCGTGCTGCTGCTCAACGGCATCTCGATGGGCATGTTCGCCTCACCCAACCGGGCCGGGATGATGAACAGCCTGCCCGCCGCCGACCGCGGAGCCGGCGGGGGCATGAACCAGACCTTCCAGAACTCCGCCCAGGTGCTCTCGATCGGGATCTTCTTTACGCTGATGATCCTCGGCCTGGCCGCCAACCTGCCCCACACGATGACCGCCGGACTCGAGGCCCACGGGGTCCCCGCCGTCCCGGCCGCGCAGGCCGCCCACCAGCCGCCGGTGTCGGTCCTGTTCGCCGCCTTCCTCGGCTACAACCCGATCCAGCACCTGGTCGGCAGCTCGGCC
Source organism: Solirubrobacteraceae bacterium (assembly GCA_039922645.1). GTDB lineage: Bacteria > Actinomycetota > Thermoleophilia > Solirubrobacterales > Solirubrobacteraceae > Palsa-465. Next base: position 3,569 of record JBDTEE010000155.1, read on the forward strand.
CTGGTCGGCCTGAGTGCTCACAACCACGCCCTGCTGGTCGGCCGCTCGTTCTTCCCCCGGCTGATCTCCGGCCCCTTCCGCGCCGGCCTGCGCGAGGCCTTCGCGTTCGCCATCGTGGCCTGCCTGGTCGCCGCCCTGGCCTCGTACTTCCGCGGCGGCAAGCCCACCGCCTCAGAGGCCCCGGCCCGGGCCAGCCCGGCCGACGCCGCTCTCACGGTCTAAGGACGCGGTCCGACAGCGCCACGGTCGCTCCGGCCCGGCGACGCCCCGTTGATGCCAACGCCCCATGGGCGCCAGCCGATGGCGAGGCGGGCCGAGCGCCGCGCCACCGCCGGCTCGCACAACGCCGCACCCAAGCGAGGCCGGGTGGGCGCGGCTCACCCGCCAAAGCATGTCCCAAGCTGGCCAGCCAGCCAGGTATGATCGGCGCCCCGTCAGGCAGCGTCAGGAGGAGCAGTGACTCAAACCGGGAGCGACCTTGAGCACGTTCTGGTCACCGAGCGGGCCAACTGGATAGATGGCCCCCCGCATGAGCTGTTCAAGCAGCTGCGCAGCGGGTGTCCGGTTCATTGGACCTCGCATGTGAGCGAGTACCCGCAGGAGGCCGGGTACTGGTCGGTGACCCGTGCCGACGACATCCACACGGTAAGCCGGGACTGGCGGACCTACTCCTCGGAGCGCGGCGGCATCACCGCGATCACCGATGTGTTCCCGCTCGATCTGATGCGGGCCATGTTCATCGGGATGGACCCGCCCAAGCACGACCGTCTGAAGATGCTCTTCCAGGCCGGCTTCACCCCGCGGCGGATCGCCGACCACGAGGATGCCATCCGGCACATCGTCACCAGCGTGCTCGACCGGCTCGAGGGACGCGAGGAATGCGATCTCGTCACCGAGGTCGCCCAACCGATCGTCTCTCGCGTGATCGGCAGCTTCATGGGCATCCCGCCCGAGGACGATGCGATCTGGGCCCGACTGATGAACTCCTCGCTCGGCGCCGGGGACCCGGATCTCAACCCCGACGGTATCGGGAGCATCCTCGAGAAGGAGATCCCCGAGATCTTCATGCGCTGTCAGAAGATGATCGCCGAGCGCCGCGAGTCACCCACCGACGATTTGACGTCAGTCCTGGTCCACGCCGAGATCGACGGGCAGAAGCTCGAGGAGCACGAGATCGTGATGGGCTTCTTCCTGCTCGTCGCGGCCGGCAACGACAGCACCAAGGCCACCTACTGCAGCGGTATGCGGGCGCTGATGCAGAACCCGTCCGAGCGCCAGGCGCTGCTCGAGGAGCCGGAGCTGATCCCCAGCGCGGTTGAGGAGTCGCTGCGGATGTTCCCCGCCTTCGCCCACTTCCGCCGCACCGCCAACCAGGACACCGAGCTTGCCGGTCAGCCGATCAAGGAGGGCGAGAAGGTCGTCCTCTGGTACGTGTCCTCGGGTCGCGACGAGGCCCGCTACGAGGACCCCGATCGCTTCGACGTGCGGCGCAATCCCGTGCACCAGGCCTTTGGGGCCGGCGGCCGGCACTTCTGCCTGGGTACAGCCCTGGCCCGCCTCGAGTTGAAGATCATGTTCGAGGAGACGCTGGCCCGCTATCCGGAGATGGCAATAGACGGTCCCGTCAGCTTCGTCGAGTCGGGCTTCATCAGCCAGCTGAAGACGCTCCCGGTCAGGCTCGGGTCGCGCGCCGCGGACAGCTAGCGGAACTCGCGCCAGTCAGACCAGGGTGACTGGTTCTCGGCGTCCTGCTCGTCCGCCCGGATCACGTGTATGACGGCGTTGATGAGGGCCAGGTGGGTGAAGGCCTGGGGGAAGTTGCCCAGGTGGCGCCCGGTATCGGGGTCGATCTCCTCGGCGTAGAGCCCGAGCGGGCTGGCGTAGCCGAGCAGGCGCTCGCACAGGGTGCGCGCACGGTCGGCCTCGCCGATCTCGCACAGGGCCGAGACCAGCCAGAAGGAACAGATCAGGAACGTCCCCTCGCCCCCCTCGAGCCCGTCGTCGGTCTCATCGGTGCGGTAGCGGCACACGAGGCCGCTGTCGGTCAGCTCATCGGCAATGGCCAGGACGGTGTCCCGGACGCGCTTATCGTCGGGGGGGAGGAAGCGCATCAGCGGGAGCAGCAGCAGCGCGGCATCCAGGGCCTTGGTGTCGTAATGCTGGACAAAGACGCCACGCTCGTCGAGGCCGTGCTCGAGCACGTCGGCATGGATCTCGTCGGCCGCCGCCCGCCAGCGCTCGGCCCGCTCGGAGTCCTCGCGCAGCTCGGCCAGACGCCAGCCGCGGTCGCAGGCCACCCAGCAGAAGACCTTGGAGGAGGTGAAGTGCTGGGGCTCGCCCCGCACCTCCCAGATCCCGCGGTCGGGCTCGCGCCAGTGTTCGATGGCCTCCTCGACCTGGCGGGAGAGGATCTTCCACACCCGGTCGTCGAGCGAATCGCGAGAGCGCGTGTGTAGATAGACCGAGTCCAGCAGCGCCCCCCACACGTCGTGCTGCTCCTGCTCGTAGGCGGCGTTGCCGACCCGCACCGGCCGGGCGCTCTCATAGCCCTCGAGGTGAGCGAGCTCCTGCTCGTCGAGATTGCGCTCTCCGTCCAAGCCGTACATGACCTGCAGCTTCTCCTCGCCCGCGGCCACATCGGCGATGAAGTAGAAGAAGTCATTGGCCTCCCAATCAAAGCCCAGCGAGAGCAGGGCCCAGAGCATGAAGGTCGAGTCACGGATCCAGCTGTAGCGGTAGTCCCAATTGCGCTCACCCTGGGGGGCCTCGGGCAGCGAAGTGGTGGCGGCGGCCAGCAGGGCCCCGCTGGGGGCGTAGGTCAACCCCTTGAGGGTCAGGGCGCTGCGCTGCAGGAAGGTTCGCCAGGGGTGGTCGGGGAAGTTGCCGCGGTCCAGCCAGTGCTGCCAGTGGTGGGCGGTCCAGACCAGGCGCTCGTTGGCCTGGTCGATGTTGGCGGGGGGCGCGTGCTCGCTCCAGGACAGGGCGCAGTAGGCCAACTCGCCCTCCTTCATCATGTGCCTGGCGGTGGCTCGCGAGCCCTCGAAGCCGAGGCGCAGGTCGGTGGTCAGCTTGAGCTCGACCTTGCCGTCCGAGCTGGCGGCCACGCCCTCGTGGTAGCTGTCGCCGCTGTAGCGCCAGCGGGCCGGGTCACGCCCATAGTCGAATTTCGGCTCGCAGTCCAGGAGCAGCTGCACCTCGCCGTTGACGCAGCGCACGGTGCGCAGCAGGACGTGGTCGGCGTCATAGTCGGTGGGCGCCCGCCGGTGGGTATGGGAGCGATCCCGGGCGTGGTGCCATTCGCCGATCAGCAGCACATCGCGGACGATGATCCAGCCCGAGCCCGTGCCCCAGCTGGTCTCCAGCACCATCGTCCCGGGCAGGTAGCGCTGGGCCGTCGGCACTGAAACGCCGTCGGGGCTGAGCCGGAACCAGCCTGCGTCGCGGTCGAGCATGGCCCCGAACACGCTGGGCGAATCGACTCGGGGCAGGCACAGCCACTCCACCGCACCGCTCGGAGCCACGAGGGCCACCGTCTCGCAATCCGACAGGAACCCGTAGTCGGCGATGGGGGGGAAGCTGCTGCTGCTGAACTGGCTCGCCGTCTCGCGCTGACGTGCAGGCAGACTGGGCGAGGGAGGGCGTCCCCGCTCAGGTTTCTCGTTGGCGACGTCTTCGCGCACGCCGATCGAGCCTCAGCCGCCCAGACCGCCCAGGACCGAGTACGGGCGCCAGGGACGCTCGTTGTAGATGGCCCGGAGGTTGCCCTCCACGGTGACCACACTGCCCGCCGGAGAGAGGCCGCGCAGCCGCTCGGCGAGCTGATTGGCGCTGGCCTCATCAAGGGCGCCGACCAGTACCGCACTCCAGCGGTGGACCACCGGGATTCCCTCCTCGCGCAGCCGCTCGGCCAGCTCGCCCGCCTCCCCGCGGGAGGCACACTGGACCCGGACCTCGAACTCGGGGTAGCCCTGAGCTTCGGAGTCGGCCCGTTCCTGGGCCACGCGACGGCTCAGCTCCTCGGCTCGCTCGGCGTCGGTCTGGGGCAGGGGGACATCGGGGTCCTCCCACGCCTCGGCGGTGGGATGCCAGTGCGTGAGCTCGTAGTCAGCGCTCCAGCTGCGGCCGGCCACCAGCTCCTGGACCGCGGCCTGGGTTGTCTCGGCCTGCTCCCGGCTCCCGGCGTAACAGAACACCTCGGCGCCGTCCTGGGAGACGACGATCCGGTCGTGGATCGACGGCGCGCGTGCGTCCTCGAGGGTGTGGGCTTTCAGTTGCTCGGTGAGCGCTCCGGCCTGCCCGTTGTCGGCGAGCTCGATGCGCAGGCGCCAGTCGTCGTTCATGGCCGGGACTCTAACCGGCCTGGTTACGCTCCGGGCGATGGCCGTTCCCGCACAAACCGGTAGCTCGGCTGACAACGAAGCGGCGATCGCCGCGGCGCTCGAG
>JBDTEE010000156.1:0-4962 GCA_039922645.1 Solirubrobacteraceae bacterium
CCGTCTCAGATTCCGGCGATCGCCGAGCCGTTCTTCATGACTGTCAATGCGGCGATCGAGTTTCTTCCCGTGATGACCCCAGACGATGTCCAGAAGGGGCTAGAGGAAGCGGCCAAGGCTTTCTAAAGCGCGAACGGACCGGCTGCGGTGGGGGGCGTCCGCCTCAGCCGGCGCTCGCGGCCGCCGCTTCGGTAGGCCACTCCGCCGGCAGTACCCCGGACTTCACGGCACCGTTGATGGGCGGGAAGTAGCGGACGAGCTGCGCCGCCGGACGTCCGTCGAGCAGTGGTCCGAGATCGACGATAGTCATCAACAGCCGGATCGATGATCCGATCTGCAGGTCGGCTGCGTTGGGTTGCTCGCCGCCGAGAAGGCCGCTCGCAATCCAGCCGTCGATCCGCCCGAGCTGACCAGGGAGCGCCAGCAGGTCGGCCCGGACAGCGTTGTCTCGGGCCTCGTTGCGCAGCGCGAGTAGCCGCGCGGCGAGCGGCAGGCTGAGTCGCATCATTGACCGCGGGAGCGGAAACTCAGCGTCGACAACGTAGCTCTCCATCGCCGCTGGGTGGCGCACGAAGGCGGCATCGATGATCCGGCGGGTTGTACTCTGAAGCACCTCGTCACCCCAGAGCTCGGCTTCAAGCAATCTCGCCCGATCGGGATCGTCGGCGGCGGGCAACAGCGGCGGTTGCGGAGCGAGCAGGTCAAGGCGGCGCATGATCGCTCGCGAGCCCACCGTGCGCTGTCCTCCGAAACGCATGCCGGGCACCGTAATGCCGCCACAGCGCAATGGGCCGACCACCAGTTGGGTCAGGGGCAGGAGGTCGACGCGGTCATAATCGATCGACTTCAGGCACAGGGCGCTTCCACCGCCGCGCAGGGATGCGATCCGGTCAACACGTAGACACGAGGTTTCATCGGCGAGCAGGGACTACCCGGCGCTCGTGTGTGCCGACGCCGATGGTGCGGCCGTCGGCGGCCTCGACCTCGACCGCGAAGCGCAGCTTGCGCCCGTCGATTATCTCCTCGAGCCGGGCGTGCGCGGTGCAGGTCGAACCTTCGCCGATCGCACCGATGTGCTTGATGCAGACCTCGAATCCCACGCTGGCATCCCCCTCATCGAGCAGCGGGTAGACGAGCATGGCCGCGGTTCGCTCCATCATGGCGATCATCCCGGGGGTCGAGAGAACCGAGAATCCGAGCGTGCCGCCGACGTCGGTCAGCAGCCGCCCCGCCACCTCGAACTCGTAGGTGGCCTCTATTCCAGGCTCTAGCTCGGGCACGACGGCAACGCTATCGGCAGCATCGGATTCGCGCGTGCCCGAGGCGGGCGGCGCTGAGCTCGCGTCAGGGAAGGCGTCGCGCAGGGCGCGTTCGGTGGACCAGAAGGCCAGCTCGGCCCACGGGATCTCGCCGGGCGCGAACGCCTGAACCTCCACTGCCTCGGGGCTGGTGTGTGGCTGTCCAAGGGCTCGCGCTCGATACACGATCAAGACGACGCGGTCGTCGGCCTGGGAGTAGACCCCGACCAGCGTCCCGAGCTCGATGCTCAGGCCGAGCTCCTCAGCGATCTCACGGCGGGCGGCTTCCGGGACTGATTCGCCGAGGTCAACAAAGCCTCCCGGGAAGGTCCACAGCCCGCGTCCGGGGTCAAACCCGCGCCGCAGAAGAATCACCCGCCCGTCGTCGTCGACCGGAATCACGGCGGCCACCGGCTTGGGGTTGTAGTAGGCGGCGTAGCCGCAGTGCGGGCAGGCGATCCGGCGCGGAAAACTAACTTGGGCCGGCTGGCCGCAGCGCGGACAGAAACGCGCCTCGGCCAGGGCAGGATTCAGGGATGCATCCATCCGCGCGATGCTAGGGCGACGCTCGTCCTCGGTCTCGCCCCGGGTCGGGCGGCGAATCAGCGTCCCGCCCATGGTCTTCGGTCAGCGCGCGGGCCAGCGCGTCAGCGGCGATGGCGTGCGCGTCGCAGATCCGACCCAGGCGCAGGAGTGAATCGGTCTCCGCCGCCACCTGGCCGTCTCCGAGGCGCAGGACGAGCGGCGTGCCCGGCGCAAGGTCACTCGCGGCCAAGCCCACCTCGACGTTAACCAGGTCCGTTGAGGTCACTGCGGCCACCACCGCGCAGCGCCGGATGCCCAACAGCTCAAGCATCGCCCGGTCATCCCCCCGGCCGATGGCCACCGGGATCCCAGCGTTACGGGCCAGACGCACGCACGGCGCGTCGGGATCCCGCTCGACGGCGACGACCGGAATGCCGCGGCGACGGAGCTCCCCGGCCAGCCGGAAGCCGACCTGCCCGAAGCCGACGAGCAAGACGTGTCCGCTCGCCGGGGCGGTTCGGGCGCCAAACAAGGTAGTCAACCGCGGCCGGCTCAGGCGTCGGACCAGCACCGCGGTGAAGACGGCGACGAGCACCAGCGCGGCCACGGTGTCCGCCGCCGAGACGAGCTTGAACCATCCGGGACTCGACGCGACGCCCGGCGCGTCAGCCACCGTTGCCACCGATCGGGTGCTGAAGTAGAGAGCGTCAACGAGGTTCTGATGCAGCGCCTCCATCGAGATCGCCGCCTGCACGATCAGGGCCAACAAGAGACCAGCGCCGGTGGCGACCATCAGCCGGAGCGCGTCGTCGACGAGGCGGACACCGCTGCGCAACCGGGCGACCCGCTTAGCTCCGACAGCGACACACTGGTCGGAGAGCGCAGCCGCCACCAGCTCGCTGGGCGAGAGCACGTTGACCCCCGGCACAGCGCTGTGAAGCTGACGCGCGATCGTCGCATCAAACAGCGTTGTCCAGACCGGGAGGTCGGGTCGCAGATGTGCACTCAGCAGCGACAGGCGAAGGGCCAAAACGTCGTCACGAGTGAGGACCACCACCGCCCGCCATGGGGCCCGGGTCAACGCGGCTGAAATCTGGGCATCCGAGCCGGCCCGCGCGTATTCGGACGCGATCCCGCCCTGCGTCAAACGGCGCAACAGCGCCTCGGCGAGGCCACTGGAATCGCCCAGCACGAGGATGGCTTGATCCAGTTTCGTAGCTGACACAACCCCGATGCGAGCAGCCTACAGTCGCCTTCCCCCGTGACTTGCCGGAGGGTCTGGACCGATGCGCGCGTCTGCTGATTAGCGCTACTCGAACAAGCTGGCGGCTCGACGCTCCATCTCCGCCGGCGAGACGTCCTCGATCCGCTGGCTCATCATCCACTGCTGGCCGAAGGGATCGCGCAGACGACCGCCGCGCTCACCGTAGAACTGGTCAGCCAATGGGAAGACCACCTCAGCCCCGGCCGCGACCGCGCGCTCCCACGCGGCGTCGACGTCCTCCCAGTAGATGACCATGATCGCGCTGACCCTTCCATCGAGCGCGTCTGGGGACCGCGCCGGGGCCCCGTCCTCAACATCGTCGGTGATCATCACCACCGAGTCGCCGATTCGCACCTCGGCATGAATAACCCCGCCAGAGGGACCGGTAAATACGCCGATCTCCACCGCCCCGAATGCCTTGCCGTAGAACTCGATCGCCGCAGCCCCATCGCGCACCACCAGGCGCGGCGTGACCGCGTGAAGGTGCTCAGGAATGGGACTGACAGGCGCCAATTGGTCGTTGGCCATGCTTGCTCCCCTCGTCGTGAACGTTCATCCTTTCAGCGCCGCGCGCCCGGCGCCACGCGCGGCCAGCCTCAGCCTGCACTCACGTCGGCAAGATCCATCGAGCTGACTCCATGACGCGGTGGCGCTCAGCGGTGCCGACATCACCGATCCCCATGTCGCCACCGGCGCTACGGGCCAGCCGGAGGTCGAGTTCGGCTTTACCTCGCTCGGCGGCCAGCGCTTCCGCCACGTCACAGCCCAGCTCGCCCACCGCGGAACCCAGGTCAGCCCGTTCGGCAGTGCACTCAACCAGCACCTCGCGATCGCTGTGCAGGGGCGTCTGGTTCTCGTCCCCCAGATTGACTTCAAGCAGTATCCGGACGGTCTCGACCCCACGAGCGGCGGAGCCGGGGTCGGCATTGGTCTCACACCGCGCGCCGTCGGACAACTCGCGACCGAGCTTCGCTTCGGCGCGCTCCCGCTCAGCCTGCGGCTGCTCAGCGAAGGTCCCTAGGCGAGTCTGGCCGCCAAGGGGCCACGTTAACCGGCGCTCCGGTCGATTTGGGGGTGAGAACTGAGGCGGCTACGCCACAGAATCCCTGCAAAGGATCCACTTGGTGACCGGCCACGCGGCGTCGTAACTTGCGCAAGTCCCGGATGCTGAGATTGGTAGCGAAGGACGAGGTAGCGGAGCCGCTCGCCGCGCGTCAAGCGGCGGTCGCCGTAGGCGGGATGTCTGCTCAGACTGATCGTTTGCAGGACTTCTGCCGCTTGACCCGGGCTTCGGTTCCGCTCTGAGGCAAGGAAGATCGCCCAGGAGGCCGACCCGAGCAGTTACGACGCCGGCTGAGAGCGGCGAGATTCACCCCCAACTCGACCGGAGACCCTGTAATAGGCCACGATCACGGTTGCACAAGCCCCCGGAGAGAACGTCGCGTGGGAGTGGTCGCGAGCCCGGCGGGGACGACCGGATCGATCGTGCGTGAGACGTTCGCCGAGTGTGGAAGCGTTCGGCTGGTGTGGACGAGGGCGAGCTTCTCGATGACGGGCCGGGCGAGTGTGACCGGTAGAGGTCGCTCTGCCCATGCTCGGTTGACCGCGTTCAGGGCGTAGGTCACGGCAGCCAGCCGGCGATGATGGATCGGTCGGTCAATCGGTCGGCTCGCGACCGCTACGCCTGCGGACGGAGAAGAACACGTGGGGCGGCTAGCTCTGGGTGGTGCCGCGAGCGGCCGCGCACGACTTCACTTGGAGGATCCTGCGATGGCAGGCTTGTTGGGGTTTAGACGGCGACCGGCTCGCGATGGTTGGTCTCAGGGTCGCCGCTGTCGATGGTCTTCGCAGGCGTGCCGAGGTTGATCTGAACGG
>JBDTEE010000157.1:0-22596 GCA_039922645.1 Solirubrobacteraceae bacterium
CTATCTGGCCGGAGTTCGAGTCTCCGCGCCGCTCCGGCGCATGGCGGCAGTGGCCGCGCGCGTGGACGCCGGCGAGCTCGAGCCCCGGATGGAGCCCGGAAGCGGCAGCGGAGAGGTCAGGGTGCTGGCCGATGCGTTCAACCACATGCTCGATCGGCTGACCGGTGAGCTGAAGGGACAGCGGGAGTTCATCGCCGACGCCTCGCACGAGCTGCGCACCCCGATAACCGTGATCCGGGGCCAACTCGAGGTTCTGGCCGCGCAGGAGAATCCCTCAGCGGCTGATGTCCGGAGCGCCGAGGAGCACGTCCATCGCGAGATCACCCGCATCAGCCGGCTGGTTGATGACCTGCTCCTCCTTGCTCAGGCGGAGCACAACAACTTCCTGCGGCCCGGCGCGATCGACCTGGGTCCGTTCGTGGTCCAGCTCTGGGACGGGATCAGCCTCACCGCCGACCGCCACTTCGAGTTGGGGCCTGTTCCCTCAGGGATTCTTGTCGCCGACTCCGACCGCCTGGCCCAGGCGCTGCGCAACCTGGCCGGCAACGCCATCCGGCACACCGTCGAGGGCGGCGGTCTGGTCCGCCTGGAGGTCGAGGCCACCGGAACTGATCACGTCCGTTTTGCCGTGCTCGACGATGGTCCGGGCATTGCGCCATCCGAGCGCGAGCGGGTCTTCGAGCGCTTCCACCGCACCGACCCCGCTCGCAGCCGGGCGGACGGCGGAGCCGGGCTGGGTCTGGCCATCGTCCGGGCAATCGCCGAGGCTCACGGCGGCGAGGTCATCGCCGTCGAGCCGCGGCCGGGGGAGAAGGGAGCCCGGGTCGAGCTGCGCCTGCCCGGCTTCAGAGCCTCGCCGTCCACCCGGCGGACGGCCCGCGCGCCGGTAGTCTGAGATCGGTCATGAAGCGCTACCACCTGACCACGTTCGGCTGTCAGATGAACGAGCACGATTCCGAGCGCATCAAGGGCATGCTGGAGTCGCTGGGCTACGGCGAGGCCGACGCTCAGGAGGATGCCGATCTGATCCTGTTCAACACCTGCTCAATCCGTGAGGCTGCCGACAGCCGCTTCACGGCTCACCTGGGTCACGCTAAGCGCCTCAAGCGCGAGGACCCTGAACGGGTGGTCGGCGTGGGCGGTTGCTGGGCCCAGTCGGTCAAGGAAGAGGTCTTCGCCAAGTTCCCGTTCGTCGACGTCGCCTTCGGGCCCGGGCAGGTTCATAAGCTGGCCGAGTTCCTGACCAGCGACAGCCTGACCGCCCAGGGCTTCTTCGAGTTTGAGGGCTTCACCGGGCACCTGCCGGCAAAGCGCGCTCGTGAGTTCCAGGGCTGGGTTCAGATCTCGGTGGGCTGCAACTCGGTCTGCTCCTACTGCATCGTTCCCTCGACCCGTGGCCGCGAGGTGAGCCGGTCGGCGTCCGAGCTGGTCGACGAGGTCCGGCGCTTGGCTGACGACGGCGTTTGCGAGGTGACCCTGCTCGGTCAGAACGTCAATTCCTACGGACGCGATCTGCCCAAGGGCCACAAGGTGACCTTCGCCGAGCTGCTGGCCGAGATCGACCGTATCCCGGGCGTCGAGCGAATCCGTTACACGAGCCCGCACCCCAAGGACATGCACGAGGACGTGATCCGCGCCCACGCCGAGCTCCCATCCCTCTGTGAGCACATCCACCTACCCCTGCAATCCGGCGCTTCCCCGGTTCTCAAGCGCATGCGGCGCACCTACTCCCGCGAGCGCTATCTCGACCGCGTCGCCCTGATCCGCGAGCACGTGCCCGACTGCGCACTGACCACCGACGTCATCGTGGGCTTCCCGGGGGAAACCGAGGCCGATTTCGAGCAGACCCTCGAGGTGGCCGAGACGGTCGGCTACGACGGCGCCTTCACGTTCATCTACTCGCCGCGGCGGGGCACCGAAGCCGCAGAGCTCCCCGACCAGCTTCCCCACGAGGTCAAGGTGGCGCGACTTGAGCGGCTCGTCGAAGTCGTCCAGCGCCGCGCCCAGGAGCGCGCCCAGCGCTTCATCGGCCGAACGCTCGAGGTGCTCGTCGAGGGGCCCTCGCGCACTGACCCGAGCCGCCTGCGCGGCCGTTCGCGACACAACAAGGTGGTCAACTTCGACGGTCTGGGCGATCCTGGGGATCTGGTCCCTGTGCTCATCACCGGCGCCACCAGCCAGACCCTGAGCGGCGAAGCCTCGCTGCTCGCTCGCGCTACCGGCTGACCCGGGGCAGACCGTCCGCCACCCGTGCGAACATGTGTTCGTGCGGTGGGATCAGCAGATCATCGAGAGCGAAGCGACGGCCCGCCTACCCGGGTATCGCGACGAGGCGGTCGTGCGCCACTTCGACGCGCCGGAGGCGATCTCGACCAACTTCTACGAGGTCCGGGCCAAATCGATCCTCAACCGCGTGCCCGAGGCCTCGCAGATGCCGTTCCGCTGGACGATCAACCCGTATAGAGGCTGCACGCATGCGTGTGGTTACTGCTTCGCCCGTCCAACCCACAAGTACCTGGACTTCAACGCGGGCCGTGATTTCGAGCGCGAGATCGTGGTCAAGGTCAACGCGCCGGAGCGACTGCGGGTCGAACTGGCTCGGCCGTCTTGGAAAGGTGAGCACATCGCACTCGGGACCAACACCGACCCCTACCAGTGGGTCGAGGGGCGCTACAAGCTCATGCGAGGGATCTGGGAGGCAATGATCGACGCTCGCAACTCGGGGTCAGTGCTGACCAAGTCACCGTTGCTCCTGCGCGATCTCGACCTGTTCAAGGAGCTGGCTGCGCGGGCGGACTTCAGCGCGGCACTGTCCATCCCGACGCTGGATGAGAAGGCCTGGCGGGCCACGGAGCCGCATACGCCCAACCCCAAGGCGCGCTTGGAAGCGCTCGCCGAGCTAACCGGGGCCGGCATCCGGACCGGGGTGCTGGTGGCGCCGTTGATGCCCGGGATCAACGATTCACCGGAGCAGGTGGCGCAGATCCTGGAGCTGGCCACGGAGGCCGGGGCCGACTACATAACCGGGATCGCCCTGCATTTGCGCGGGGAGGTGCGCCAGCTGTTTATGGACTGGTTGGCCGAGCGCCGTTCTGACCTAGTGGATCGCTACCGTGACCTGTACCGGCGTGGCGCCTACGCGCCGGCCGCGGAACGCCGTCGTCTGGCGCGCTTGGTCAAAGGTCCGGACGTGGGACCTTGGGAGCGGTCCGGACGGACAATTTCTGCCCCATCTCCGGCGAAGGTGCCAGCTTCATCGTCCGGTCAACAGGCATTGTTCGATGTGGGTTAGGGGGTGAAACCCACGGCCGTCGCCGGTGGTAGGTAGGACAAGCGAGGACAATCGCGAGGTACCAGAGAAACCAATATGCCCCGACGCTTCAAACCACCCAAGCGAGACCTCTACCTCGATCGGATGTTCGAGACGCGCAGTGACGCCTGGGAGCGCGCGGGTCTCTCGGTCGGCGAGTCCAACATGAGGGCTGTCAAGCGCGCCCAGCGCGAGGTGGCGCTCTTGATTCCCCTGGTCGTAGGAGTGCTCGTCGCCTATGGCCACCGGCACCAAATCCTGGGTGAGCACTATTCCGCGCGCCACCACGCGTGGTCGACCTCCCCCTGGGACACGCCGGTGCAGCTCGCCACGGCGATCGCCCTGGTCGGCATCGGCTGGGCTCTGGCCCGGGACGTGGGCCGCGCCGCCGGTCCGATGTTCATGCGCCGCATGGACCCGGCCACCGCGGGCACCGTCGGCTTCCTGGTCCGGCTGGTAACGATCGCCGTTGCCGTCCTGGTCGCCCTCTCGATCGCGGGTCTCTCGCCGCAGTCCCTCGCCGTCGGCGGCGCCTTCACGGCCGTCATCTTCGGCCTCGCCGCCCAGCAGACGCTGGGCAACCTGATCGCCGGGATGGTGCTGCTCAGCGCCCGTCCCTTCCGCGTAGGGGAGCGCATCCGGCTCCAGGCCGGCGCCGTGGGCGGCTCGGTGGAGGGTATCGTCAGCTCGCTGGGCCTCCTCTACACGACGTTGAGCGCAGGCTATGACCGCGTGTTGATTCCCAACAACGTCGTTCTCGCCGCGGCCGTGGTGCCGCTGCGCGAGCCTGACTCAGTCGATGTCAAGGTCAGGCTCACCTCCGGGGTGCGACCGAGCCAGGTCCAGGCCATCCTCGATAGCGAGATCACGACCCCCACCATTCACAAGGCCTCTGTCCTCCTCGAGGAGCTGGAGGGTGAGGAGCTGGTCGTGCGCGTGCAGGCCACGCCCGAGGTGGCCGATGACGGAGCCAAGCTGGCCGACGAGATCATCGCTGCGCTGGCCTCGGTGACCGGCGAGCACGCCACCCAGCCCGACTGACAAGCGCGGACCCGGGCCGCGCGACGCGTATCGTGCGCGACGATATGGCCGCACCGGAATGCGGGGCAACGAGATAACGCCGCGCAGCGGACTTGCTGTTTTGGTGCTGGCGCCCCTGCTGGCCCTGATCAGCATGGCCGGCCCGGCCGCCGGATCCTCGGTCCAGTACTGCGCCCAGGTCCCGATCTTCGGCGGGATCCCGCCGTGGGGCTTTCACACCGGTGCGCCGATCACCGGGGCGAGCGGCAGCTACGCCCGCGGCCACGGTCAGATCAACCTGGCCGCCAACACCGTCTCGGGCATCCTGTGCCAGGTCGACCGTGTCCGCCACCAGCCCGACCGCCTGATCGTCATGACCGTCGAGCGCCACCTCGTCTACCACTCACATCACGCCGTGATGTGGGGGGTAGACGGCAACGTCATGAAGATCATCGTTCGCGTTAAGAGCAGCACCGATCCTCGATGCAAGGTCGCCACCCTCGGCCACGCGACCCTTTTCGCCAGCTACAACAACGTGCGCAGCGACAGCGTCCAGTTCACCTTCCCAGCCGCCTGCCAGGGCCACGACCACCGATATCACGGGCCGCAGGTCAATAACCAGGTTCCGCCGCTTTAGCCCGGCTGTCCCCCGGTAGCCCTCAGCACGTTAGCCCGGCTGTCCCCCGGCAGCCCTCAGGTCGCTGGATGTTCGCGCTGCAGCCGTTCGAGCACGTCGGCGGTGCTCTGGTCGCGGTCGAGCACCAGCTCGCGCATCGTGCTGGTGTCAAGCCGAGCCGGTTCAGTCTCGTGAAAGAAGCCGTCGAGCGTTCGCGCGAACCGCAACGGTTCATCGAGCTGCGGGAAGTGGCCCGCGTCGTCAAACAGCACCAGCCGGCTGCCCGGCATGCCTTCGTGCGCGGACTGGGCGTGCTGGAACGGGATGATCCGGTCCCGACGACCCCACAGGATCAGCGACGGCATCTTCGAGGACAGGTACAGGCGGTCGGATGCGTTGATCCGCTGGCCGGTCGGGTCGATTACGCTGCGTAGCGTATGGATGAAGGCGCTACGCGCCTCAGCGTCGGATAGGGAGCGATATCCGCGGGCCATCTCCGCCAGGTCGGGTCGCGTCCGCAAGCCGATCCGCCCGAGCGCGCGGGGAACGATGGACGCGACGTCGAGCACGCGCGGGTGAGCGAGGAGCGGCAGAACAAGTTCCGATCCCGGAAGTGTCGCGGCTCGTAGCAACGGGTGGACATCCTCGCCGAGGCCGCCGCTTGAAACGAGCACGAGTCGCTCGCACCGCTCCGGGTACTGGTAGGCGAACTGCATCGCGATCCCGCCGCCCAGCGAGTGGCCGACGATGCTCGCTCGCTCGACGTTGAGTCCCACGAGGAGGTCACGCACGCCGGAGGCGTGGGCGCCGAGCGAGTAATCGCCCCGTGGCTTGGCCGATTCGCCGTGCCCAAGCAGGTCAGGGGCGATCACAGTGTGGGTCTCGGCCAGTAACTCAACGATCTGGTCCCACTGCGAGGCGCGGCCCGCGACCCCGTGGATCAGCACCACGAGCGGCCCTGCGCCAGCGATCGTAAATTTCACCCGATGGCCGTGCAGCGAGACCTCGACGCGATCGATCATCGGCATCACCCGCACCCGCCGCCTCCCCCGCGTCGTGGCCGGCGTTGTCGGTTTAGCGCCCGGGGCTGGGAGTGTCGTCATGTCGCTGCACCGTACCGGGTCCGTGCCCATGACTCGGCCAAGGGGACCAGGGTTGACGAGGCCCGTGACCCATGAGGACGTCCCGCGGACCTGACCGGGACGTCCGAATTACTCGAGGCGATTGTTAGCCGCAGCCGGTGTTGAACCCGCAGCTGGAGCACGTGTAACAGCTGCCGGTGCGCTGCATCATGCCGCCGCACTGCTGACAGGCCGGACCGAGGTCCAGTCCGCGGCGCACCGCGGGCAAGACGGGCGGGTCGTCGGTCAGAGCCGATGTGGCGGGCCGGGCAGGGGCTGATGCCCCCGGGTTTGCCGCCGGGGCCGGACCGGCCGTGTCACCGATGTGCGAGCTGGCCGCGTCCTGGGCCGCCTTGCGCGCCCGGACCTCCTTGGTGAGGATCCCGAGCTCCTCCTGGAGGTCGACGTCCAGGAAACGCGAGGCGAGCCAGCGCATGATGTAGTCGGGCATCGACTTGGCGAACGGGATCTCCGGGTTGCCGGTCATCCCCTCGGGCTCGAAGCGCATGTAGCTGAACTTGCGCACCAGGGTCTCGAGCGGCACTCCGTACTGGAGCGAGATCGAGATGGCGGTGGCGAACGAATTCATCATCCCGCGTAGCGTCGAACCCTCCTTGCCGATATCGGTGAGGAAGATCTCGCCCACCGTGCCGTCCTCGTACATGCCGGCCGTGATGTAGCCCTCATGACCGCCGATCGAGAACTTGTGCGTGATCGACTGACGTTCGCGAGGCATCCGGCGGCGCTTGGGGGGTGCCTCGGCCAGGGCCGCGGCGACGGCCTTTTCGATCTCCGCCTGTGTATCTACGGGCACCGTCGCGCCCTGCTGCGCGTCGGTGCGCAGCGCCTGTGCGGTCTTGGAGCCGTCGCGGTAGATGGCCAGCGCCTTGATCCCGAGACGCCATGCCTGCAGGTAGGCGTCGGCGACATCCTCGACGGTGGCCGTCTGCGGCATGTTCACCGTCTTTGAGATGGCCCCGCTCAGGAACGGCTGCACCGCGCCCATCATCTTGATGTGGCCCATGTGCGAGATGGCCCGCTCACCAACGGCCACGTCGAACACCGGCAGGTCCTCGGCGGCCAGCCCCGGCGCGCCGAGGATCGTGCCGTGCTCGTTGATGTAGGCCACGATCTGCTCGACCTGCTCATCGCCGTAGCCGAGGGTCTGCAGGGCCAGCGGCACGGTGCGGTTGACGATGGTCATCTGCCCGCCGCCAACCAGCTCCTTGAACTTGACCAGCGAGAAATCGGGCTCGACGCCGGTCGTATCACAGTCCATGAGGAAGCTGATCGTTCCGGTGGGGGCCAGCACCGTGGCCTGCGCGTTGCGATACCCGTGGCGCTCTCCGGACACGACCGTCTCGTCCCAGGCCGCGCGGGCCGCGCTCAGCAGCCCGGCGTCCACGCAGCTCTCGTCGGGGATGGCGTAGGAGGCGTCGCGATGCATCCGCATGACCGCGTTGTGGGCATCACGGTTCTCGGGGTAACGGTCGTAGGGCCCCATCTCCGCGGCGATGCGCGACGAGCCCAGGTAACCGCGGCCGGTCATGAGGGCGGTGATGGCGGCCGCCGTGCCCCGACCCGCGTCGGAGTCGTAGGGGACGCCATCGGCCATCAGGTAGGCGCCGAGGTTGGCGTAACCCAGTCCAAGCTGCCGGAAGGCGCGGGCGTTGGCGCCGATCTCCTCAGTGGGATAGCTCGACGGAGAGACGACGATCTCCTGGGCCAGGAAAACGATGTCGACGACGTGCTGGAAGCTCTCCACGTCGAATGTGCCGTCGGGGCGGCGGAACTTCATCAGGTTCAGTGAGGCCAGGTTGCAGGCTGAGTCGTCGACGTGCATGTACTCGCTGCACGGATTCGAAGCATTGATCCGCCCCGACACCGGGGACGTGTGCCACTCGTTGATGATCGTGTCGTACTGCACGCCCGGATCGGCGCACCGCCAAGCGGCATCGGCGATGTCCTTCATCAGCTGCCGGGCCGGGATCGGCTCGCCGACCGGCTCGCCGGTCACGCGGGCGATCAGATGCCAATCCTCGTCGTTCTCAACCGCGCGCATGAACTCGTCGCTGACTCGCACCGAGTTGTTGGCGTTCTGGTACTGGATCGAGTGGAAGCCCTCGCCGTCGATCGACATGTCGAAGCCGGCATCGCGCAGCGCCGCGGCCTTCTCCTCCTCCTTGGCCTTGCACTGGATGAAGTCGACGATGTCGGGGTGGTCGACATCAAGCACGACCATCTTGGCCGCGCGCCGGGTCTTGCCCCCCGATTTGATCGTCCCGGCCCAGGCGTCAGCGCCACGCATGAAGCTGACCGGGCCGGAAGCCGTTCCGCCCTTGGAGAGCGGTTCATTCGAGCCGCGGATCTTGGACAGATTGATCCCCGAGCCCGAGCCGCCCCGGAAGATCTTGCCCTCCTTGGTGTTCCAGTCCAGGATCGACTCCATCTCGTCTTCGACGCTGAGGATGAAGCAGGCCGAGCACTGCGGGCTCTCCTCGAAGCCGACGTTGAACCACACCGGGGAATTGAAGGCGGCCAGCTGGTGCAGCAGGATGTGCGTCAACTCGGCCTCGAACGTGTCGGCGTCCGCAGGGGTGGCGAAGTAACCGCGCTCACGACCCCATCCGGCGATCGTGCCGGCCACGCGACCGATCATCTGGCGCACGGAATGCTCCCGCGCGGGCGAACCCATCAGGCCGCGAAAGTACTTCTGGGCGACGATGTTGGTGGCGTTCTGTGACCACGACTTGGGGAACTCGACATCGCGCTGCTCGAAGGAGACCTTGTCCCCATGGCCGATGCGGGCGTCGCGGATCTCCCACTCGATCGCGTCGAACGGATGCTGGCCGGCCGTGGTCAGGTAGCGACGGATCGAGAGGCCCTCGCCAACCGTCTGCGTGGGGGTAATTTGCGTGTGCGGTACTTGCGACATTCCTACCTGCTCCTCTCGATTTTCCACCGTTCTCGTGCCCCCGCTCGACGCTCTGTCCGGTCGAGGGGTGAACAGCGAATGATTCCGCAGCCGCCGGACGGAAAACCTCGGGGGCGGCGGCTCGAGAAGCGGCTCGGGGAGTCCTTCTATTTTACTGCGCTCTAGGCGCTAACCGGCCACGGCAGACCGCCCAAATAGCGGCGTAGACGGCTTTACTCGCCCGTGGCGTTGCGGGCCCGCATCCAGGCCAGCTCGGCTGCCAGTCGCTCTATCTCCGCCGCCTGGGCGGCCAAGGTCTGAGCGCGGTCATCGTGCTCCGGGAGATCACTGGTCGACACTCCGACGTGGAGCTCGCCAACCGGCTGTCCCCGCAGTCGGGCCAGCTCGCGCCCGTCAGCTTCCCGGGCGGCGCGGACGGCCCCGAGCTCGCTGGTCGTGCTGGCCAGCCGACGCTCGAGCTCGGCCCGCCAGACCTCAAGCTCCTGAAGGGTGGATGAGGACTTCTGATGGGCCGCTTCGGCGTGGGAGGCGCGCTCGCGAGCCTTGACCGCAACCGCGTCAAAGGCGCTCGCCTGTCGGCTGAGCTCATCCCGCTCGCTGGTCAGCAACCGGACCCGATCGCGGGCGGTGTCGAGCTCGCGCTCGAGACTCTTGCGAGCCGCCCTCAGCTCTAGGACCTCGCGCTTGAGGGGCTCGATGGACGCGCTGGCCTGGGCCAGCTCCCGCTCGACTGAGGCCAAGCGCGCTTGGAGCGACTGACTCGTTCGGGCCGCCTCAGCCATCTGTTGGGTCAGGGCCTTGGTCTGGGCGTCGGCGGCCGCCCGCCGGTCTGCGGCCAATCGTTCCCGGCGTTCGGCCGCCGCCGCCTGCTCTTCGGCGGCGGCTACTCGAGCTCCCGCCTCATTGGCCCTGCTGATGGCCTCCCGGCGGTCTCGGGCATGCACTTCCTCCAGCTCGAGGATCCGCTGCTCGAGGCGGCGGACCTCGTCGTAGGCATCGGGAATATCGACATCGGGGGCGGGCAGCTCGCTGTCACCATCGAGGAGACGGGCGACTCCGGGCTCGGGCGCCGGCAGCTTGGTGCGCGCGCCATCCTCGTGATCGAGCCAGTAAGCGCGAGCGTTACGCACCAGGCCTGGCGGGACCGAGTAGGCGGCACGCAGCGTTCGTCCGGAATCGGCCGGGGCCGGCAGGGCAGGGAAGTGCCGCAGCTTTGTCCCGTCGTCGATGACCAGCGCTGGGCGGGGTCCCGGCTCACGCCGCCGCGGACCCTGACCGTTGATCCGCAGCAGGGAACTAGAAGGGCCGGTGACGACGTGCTCGAACTCCTTGATCTTGATCGCTGGCCATGCCTCGGACACGTAACCGGCGATTGTAGGTCTCTGTTTATATGTTCTGTCCCAATGCCCAGCACCCCCAGCACATCACGACCGCAATGAAGCTCCTGGTCACCGGCGGCGCCGGCTACATCGGCTCGATCGTGGCCCGGCAGCTGCTGGGCGCCGGTCATGAGGTGACGGTGCTGGACAACCTCGAGCGGGGGCACCGTTCGGCTGTGCCGGCCGAGGCATCGCTCGTGGTGGCCGATCTGCGCGATCCCGACCAGGTCGGACCGGCGCTGCGGGAGGGCTTTGACGGTGTTCTGCACTTTGCCGCCCTCGCGCTCGTGAGCGAATCGGTCAGTCATCCTGAGCGCTACTACCGCACGAACATGGTCGGGACGCTCAACCTGCTGGAGGCGATGCTGGCCGCAGATGTCTCGCGCCTGGTCTTCTCCTCAACCTGCGCGGTCTACGGCCAGCCGGATGAAGTCCCGATTCGCGAGGACGCACCCCCCCGGCCGGCCAACGCCTACGGCGCCTCCAAGCTCGCGGTGGACGGGATGATCGGTGACTTCTGCCTCGCCCACGGGCTGGGCGCGGTCAGCTTGCGCTACTTCAACGTCGCCGGAGCCAGCGGGGAAGCCGGCGAGGATCACGATCCGGAGACCCACCTCATTCCGAACATCCTCCGCGCGGCAAGCGGGCACCGGCCCTACGTCGAGGTGTTCGGCACCGACTACGACACCCCTGACGGCACGGCGATTCGCGACTACATCCACATCGAGGATCTATCGGCTGCCCATCTGCTCGCCCTCGAGGGCATCCAGCCCGGACAGCACCGGATCTTCAACCTCGGCAACGGCAATGGGTTCTCCGTGCGCGAGGTCATTGACGCCGCGCGGCAGGTGACCGGCGCTGAGATCGCGGTCCGTGAAGCCCCGCGCCGGCCCGGCGACCCCCCGATGCTGGTCGCGGCCAGCGGGCCGATCCAGGAAGCCCTGGGGTGGAAGGCCCAGAAGCCTGAGCTCGAGACCATGGTCGCCGACGCCTGGGCGTTCATGCAGGCCCGGCCCGACGGATACTCAGACTAAGCGGTCCAGAGCGGCAACCGCTTCGGCCAGCACGGCCGGGGGAGGCCGGTCCCCGTCGATCGTGATGATCCGCTGGGGTTCGGCCGTGGCCAGCTCGTCGTAGGCGCGGGCGACGCGATCAAAGAAGACGTCCGGCTCGAGCTCCAAGCGGTCCAGTGCCCCGCGCCCGCGGGAGCGTTCCCGGCCCACGCTGGGGTCGACCGCCACCAGGAGGGTGAGGTCGGGGGCCAGACCGCCGGTGGCGAACTGGTTGATCGCCCGCACCGGCTCGATTCCCAGCCCGCGGCCCCCGCCCTGGTAGGCGAGGGATGAGTCGACGAAGCGATCGAGCAGGACCCAGGTACCGCGCTCCAGCAGCGGTTCGAGCGCTTCCTCGACGAGTTGGGCGCGGGCGGCGGCGTACAGCAGAGCCTCAGCTCGCGACGAGATGTGAGCCGCCGGATCCTTGACCAGCGCGCGGATGTCCTCGGCCGCCTTGACGCCACCCGGTTCGCGCAGTAGCTGGGCCTCGATGGCGCGCTTGCGCAGGGCCTCGAGCAGGCCGGTGGCCAGCGTGGTCTTGCCGGCTCCGTCGAGCCCCTCGATGGTTATGAGCTTCCCGCGGGCCATCGCGTCGAGGCCGACGTTACCGGTGGCTACGATCGCAGCCCATGCTCGCCGAGCTCGAACGCCATCCCCACGCCCGAGCTGTGCTCGCCCCGGCACTGGCCGACGGGCACCCTTCGCATGCATACCTGTTCCATGGTCCTGGCGGTTCGGGAAAGCGCGCGGCGGCGCGGGCGCTGGCCGCCGAGCTTCTCGCCGAGGGCTCGGCCGACCCAGAGAGCGCCCGGGCTCGGGTGCACAGCGGGGCGCACCCCGACCTGACCTGGATCGTGCCGAGCGGCGCCCACGAGATGCTGGTTAGCGACATCGCCCAGCCGGTCATCGCCGCCTCCAGCCGGACGCCGTTTGAGGCCCAGCGCCGGGTCTTTGTGCTCGAGCGCGTCGATGAGCTCGGGGACGAAGCAGCCAACCGGATGCTCAAGACGCTTGAGGAGCCGCCCAGCTTTGTCCACCTGATCCTGCTCACCGACCGGGTGGCGGAAGTCCTGCCCACGATTCGCTCGCGCTGTCAGGTGGTGCGCTTCGAGGCCACGGGTCCCGAGGAGCTTGCCGCGGGGCTCGAGGCGGAGGGAGTCAGTCCCGAGACGGCACTGGCCTGTGTCCAGCTCAGCCTTCAGGATGCCGACCGCGCCCACGAGCTGGCCGGGGAGGAGGGAGCCGCGTTGCGCGCTGCGGCCGAGGCCTACGCCCGCACGGTGATGGCGGGCCGGTCGGGCACTGCGCGGCCGTGGACGGACCTGGTCGCCGCCGCCCGAAAGCGAGGCGACGCGGCCGCCGCGGAGGCCGAGGCGGGTGCCCAGGCCGAGCTCGAGCTGACCTCGCGCAAGGAGCGCACACGCGTGCACAATGACTGGAACGAGCGCGGCCGCCGATCGCGTCGCCGGGCTCAGACCAGAGCCCTGGACCTGGAGCTGCAGTTGGTTGCGCTGTGGTTTGCCGATCTGGCCAGTCTGGCCTGGGACGCCCAGGAGCTCGTCCGCCATCGCGACCGCATGGCCCAACTGGCGGAGGATGCGAAAGCCCCCGGTGGCGCGGATCCGCACCGGCTCCGGGTTGCGATCGAGCTCGTGGAGGACACGCGGCAACGCTTTGAGCTCAACGTCACCGAGGAGCTCGCCTGCGAGGCGTTGGCCTATGAGCTCGAGCTGGCGCTCGACGCATGAGCCCCAAGTCGCGCGTCTTCTTGCGCTCCCCGACTCGGGGGGACCGCGAGGAGTTCATCGCCCTCATGCGGGCCAGCCGCGCCTTCCACAGCCCGTGGGCGACAGCTCCCACCGACGATGAGCGCTTCACCGCCTACTTGGCCGACGCCCGGCGAGCCGACTTCGAGGCCATGCTCCTGTGCCGCGAAGCGGATGGGGCCATCATCGGCTTCTTCAATCTGTCCCAGATCATCCGGCGAGGCTTCCAGAGCGCCTACCTGGGCTACGCGGCGGGTAAGCCGTTCGCCGGTCAGGGCTACATGCGGGAGGGGCTCGAGCTTGTCCTGCGCCACGCCTTCACCACCCTGCGCCTGCACCGGGTAGAGGCCAACATCCAGCCGACCAACGCCAACTCGATCGCCCTGGCGCGCGGCGGTGGCTTCCGGCGCGAGGGCTTCTCTCCCCGTTATCTGAAGATCGGCGGGCGCTGGCGCGACCACGAGCGCTGGGCCATCCTGGCCGAGGAATGGCGGACCCGGAGCGGGAGCCCGCTCGGCGGCGAGACCTTCGCCTGACCGTCCCGATCGACAGAGCTAGACTGGCGCCCGCGAGTCGCCGACGTAGCTCAGCTGGTAGAGCACTTCACTCGTGAGCCGGGCCTCCCGAGTTTTGACAGTGGCGCAGTTTCGGCTCGTGGTCCGCGGAAAACCCAGCTAATACGGATCATTTCGGTGGTCGGCAACCTGCCCGGCGGCGCCCATCGAGAGCCGCGGGTGGACACCACTGCCGTTCTTTTTGCAGCCCCAGTGCAGCCCGGTTTGGGTGCCGCGCGAGCTGTGTCTCCCGCGCAACATGAGCGATGCGGGAGGCGGCCGTGAGCGATCGGTCGGCATGGCTGGAGCAGTGGTGCCCGACGTGCCATTCGACGCCAGGCGGCCGCTGCCGGCGATGGCGGTGGGCCAGCGGCCGCGACAACCCGGCTGTTTCGCTGCACGTCGCACGTGGCTGGCTTGAGCGCTCCTGCCCGACATGCAAGGCGCCGCCTGGAGAGCATTGCTCGACCCCCACTGGCAGGGCGGTATCGGAGGTCCACACGGCGCGGCTGAGGCCAGCGCGATGGGAGCTTGTGTCACGTTCGGCAGTGTGGGACGAGCTGGAGCGCCGTGGCAGCTCGGTCGCTGCTGTGCCGTTCCGAGGCCGCGCCGGCCGGGGCGGTCAGATCGACGTGAGCCGCTTGCGGCGAGTCCGGGGCGAGGAGTCGGTCGAGGTCCGGTTGTGGCCGGACAGTGACGAGCTCTCCTACGCCCTGGTGGCGCCCGTGTGGGACCGCTTCGGCACGTTTGTCGGCCACCCTTTGGTGTGGGGCGAGGTGATCTCGACGCTGGAGGATCGCAGCGTCGTGATCGTCGGTCGTCGCGGCGACCGGAGGTTCGAGGAGCCGGCGGAGTGACCCGCCAGACGCCGACAGAGTTGCGCCAGAGATGGGCCGCGCCAGAGCGCGGTCGAGCCGAGGCTCGGTCGCCAACCGGCTCGCGCCGGGCGACGCGGCGTCATCGCCTCCCTTCCTGAATCCGATCCACCCCAAACGCAAGGAGCCGCATGAGCATCACCACACCCAGCCATCGAGACGTACGTAAAGACGAGCAGGTAGACAGACGTGTAGACGTACAGCCAGACGCGTGTAAAGCTGGCGGTAAAGACGAAGATGGAGCGTCGGCGGCCGGTGCGTTCGTGGTCGTGCTGGCCAACCACAAGGGCGGGGTCACGAACACGACCTCGACGGCCAATCTCGGCGCGATGCTGGCCGAGGCCGGGCGGCGGGTGCTGATCGTCGACTGTGACCCGCAGGCGAACCTGAGCGAGGCGTTCGGATGGGGCGAGGAGCTACCCGGTGAGCGGCTCGCGGATCTTCTCACCAACCCGGTGGCAGCCGGGCGGTACACGCCGCCGGAGGCGCTGCAGCCCGATGTGGCGCCCGGGCTGTGCTGGCGGGAGCGGCTGCGAATCATCCCGTCGACGGACGCGCTCGCCGACATCGCCGCCGACCTGCCGGCCACGGCCGGTCATGAGCTGCGGTTGCGGGAGGTGCTGGAGCCGCTGCGCGACCGGTTTGACGTGGTCCTGCTGGACACTCTGCCAGGAATCGGAACGCTGTCGGGCATGGCCGTGTTGGCGGCCGACGGGCTGCTGATTCCGACCCTCGCTGCCGACCTGGATGTTCGCGGCGCCGGCAAGCTGTATGACCTGGTGGAGTGCGAGGTTCCGGGGCTGGGGATCCTCGGGGCCCTGCTGGCTGCGAGCGAGCGGCGTTGGCGGATCACGAGGGACGCAACTGACCGCATGACCGCCGATCAGATGCGGGTGCTGCCCGTCCGGGTACCGCGCGCGATTCGGGTCGCCTCAGCGCCGCGCCATCGGGCACCGACGGCCGTGCTGGAACCGGACTCGATGGTCGCTCACGCCTACCGGGAGCTCGCTCACCTGCTGCTCGAAGAGGTTGACCGATGAGAGAGGGACAGTCGATGCCCTCGACCCGTCGCCGGCCGATTCCCGGCATGGCCAGGCAATCCGTCCTGACCCCGCCGCCCGCTTTTGTCCCGGTCGACGAGCATGTCGACGACGCCGCCGAGACCGAACGTCAGGTCGACGCCTCAGCACCCGCGAGCAGCGACCCCGGTGAGGCCGCGTGGAGCGCGCCACATGAGAGCGAGCGGACGACGTCAAGCGGTCCGCCACAGGACAGGCCGACGCGGCGCCGGCTGCCGAATACGCGAGCACGCGGCTGGTCAGCTTCCGCATCCCGGTCGACCTCCACGATAGGTTCCGTGCGCTGGTGCGAGAGGCGCAGGCGCGGTATCCGCGGCTACGCCGCCCCAGCCTCACGGAGCTGGTGATCGCGCTCCTGGAGGAGGGGCCGCAGACCGCCAATGAGTCTGGCTCGGGGTTTTGCCTGTGCGAGTGCTGGCGGGGGCGGGCTATGGCTTCCCGTCCGGCAGACGGACCGCAGCAGGCGCCGCTCGATGATCGGGCAGTCGCCGCGGACTTCCAGACTGGCCACGACGTCGACAGCGACGAGATCCTCCGCGAGCTCGAGGAGCACCATCGTCGTGGGCAGCCACGCTTGCGCAGGCGACCTGATTCCCGAGCGGCTCGAGCAGGCGCGCAGCTTCGGCTGCGAGGCGATCGACGTATCGAAGGACGACCCCAAGGACCAGATCGAGCAGATCCTCGGGGTGCCCGAGGTTGATGCCGCGGTGGACGCGGTCGGTTTCGAGGCACGAGGCCACGGCAAGGACTCGGCCCACGAGGCCCCGGCGACGGTGCTCAACTCGATCATGGATGTGACCCGCGTCGCCGGCAAGCTTGGCATCCCCGGGCTGTACGTCACCGGTGACCCGGGCGGGGTCGACGACGCCGCCAAGGTGGGATCGCTGTCGATCCGGATCGGCCTCAGGTGGGCGAAGTCCCACAGCTTTACCACCGGTCAGTGTCCGGTGATGAGATACCACCACGGCCTGATGCAGATGATCCTGCACGACAAGGCACATATCGCCAAGGCGGTCAACGCCACGGTAATTACGCTCGATGACGCCCCGGGGGGCTACAAGGACTTTGACAGCGGGGTGGCCAGGAAGTTCGTCCTCAACCCCCACGGATCGATCAAGGCCTGAATGGGATCCGCCCGCTGTGCGCCGCGAGGCGCGCAGCGGGCACGCCTCGGCTGCGCGTGAGAGCGCGCGTCGGCCTGTCCGCTCCGCGCTTCGGCCGGTCAGACCGCGCGGCCGGAGTCTCGCTGTACTCCGGGCGCCGGGGGGATCACCGATGCCGCCCACTGATCTGGTCCGATGCGGCCTTCGATCAGCGCGACCAGACTGTCGAGGACGGGCGCTCGGACGTGAGCCGAATGCGCGGCGGTCAGCAGCAGCGCGATCGATTCCGATGTCCCGGCCCCGTCGCGCCCCGCCGGCGGCGTGTTCTGCTCCGCCGTTGTCCCGTCGGGCCGGTACGCAGGGCCGGCCGCGATCACGGCAGCCACCAATGCGCCGGCGCCCGCCACTCCGGAGAACGTTTCAGGTCGCGCGCCGCGGGCGCGAGCCAGGGCGTTGATCTCGGCGAACACCTTGCCAGCAGCGGCCCCGGCGACGCTGGCACCCGCGTCGGGCGCAACGACGGCGACGGCCAGAGCGGCGGCATAGCTAGCGCAGCCCGCCAGCTCGACCCCGATTACGTCCGTGCTGATCGAAACGACGAGTCCAGCCGCCCGGAGCGGGTCCGCGAGCTGCCGGGCGAAGCCGGCGTCGAGCGAGGCCACCACCGCGGCGGCGCCGCCAACCAGCGCCTCCGCAGGGGCGGGACCGCCCAGCACGGCGACCGCACGAGGATTGCAGCGCTCAGCGGCGAACGCGGACGGCAACGTCCCCAGCGGTGGGACGATCCCATCACAGGCGAGCACGATGCCCGTCCGGCGGGTAATCCGCTCGCCGGTCGCGCCCAGCACGGTCGGCAGTTCCTTCGCGGATACGGCGAGGCAGATCACATCCGCCTCCCGGAGGGTCAGATCGCCGATCGGCAGGATCCGCACCGCGTCAGGCAGCGTGGCCGCCGGCGACGGGCGCGCGCTCTCGCGTGCGGCCTGCAGCGCATGCCCCTGCTCTGGCGTCTGGTAGGCGAGATCGACCTCGACGCCCGCCCGCGACAGACAGGCGGCGAGACCGGTCCCACGGGGGCTG
The DNA here is from genome assembly GCA_039922645.1 of Solirubrobacteraceae bacterium. GTDB lineage: Bacteria > Actinomycetota > Thermoleophilia > Solirubrobacterales > Solirubrobacteraceae > Palsa-465. The sequence goes on from JBDTEE010000157.1 coordinate 17,894, forward strand.
GTCCCGATGATCGTCGCGCGCCGCGCCGGCGGGAGCCCCCCCAACCATTCCCACTGGAGCATCACGCACGGCCAGATGCGATCGGTGACGGCACCGGCCAACGCCATCGACGGCCGACCGACACGCGGGAAACGAAGCGCCCGCCCCGCGCGGATCCGAACCTTGTGCGGCCGGATCCGCCACCCCCGGCGGACCGCCTCAGTCCCGATCACCGCCACAGGCACGACCGGCGCACCCGTCTCCAGCGCCAGGCGTCCGACGCCGCGCCTGGGTCGGCCGAGCACGCCCGGACGGGTCCGAGTTCCCTCAGGGAAGATCAGGACGATCTCGCCGCGGGCGAGGATCGCTCTGGCGGTCGCCATCGACTCTTCGTCGGCAGCGCCTCGGTCGATGGGGAATGCCCCGAGCGCCGCGAGCAGCCACGCCACGACGCGGCTGTAGTGGAAGATCTCCTTCTTGGCCACGTAGTACATCGGCCGCCGAGCCATACAGGCGATCACGAACGGGTCCAGGAAGCTGCGGTGGTTGGCGGCGAGGATGACCGGACCACGGCGGGGAATATGCTCGAGGCCGATCCGCTGCATGCGGAAGTAGATCAGAAAGAAGACCTGGAAGGTCACGCGCACGAAGCCATACACGACCGGATTCGCCCGGTGCAGCCTGGCTCGCTGGTGAAGTCGCTCGAGATCCATCGCAGTAGGGCCTACCCGCAGGACGCGCGCCTGTTACACGAGATCCACCAGCACAGCCGAATAGGTCCAGTTCAAAGCCGATCGGGTGCGCCGACACGTCTCCGGATCCTCCGGAAGCGGGGCCTGTCGCTCCAGGAGCTCGGCGTCGACCTTGATCTCCTGAGAGTGGAGGTTGCGCGTGAGCATCTCGTGGGTGGCGGCGCCGCTGAGCACCACCCGGGCCCATGGCTGCGCCGGCATAGCCGCGAGTGCCAGCGGGTCTGGGGCGACGACCGCCCGACGGGCCAGATCCTGAGCACCTCATGGACTTCGTCCACCCGCGAGGGATGAAATGGTTGCGGGTGTCGAAGCTCCTTCTTGCCACCCGTCGCCCTATCGCCGGACGGCGAAGAAGGGTGCTGGGCAACGGCTCACCCTGCGCCGCGTGAGGACTCATTCGTCGTCCTCGTCGAGCCAGTCCATCGTTCGCGCCACCGCCTGGCGCCAATTCCGGTGGCCCCGCTCCCGCTCGCGGGAGTCCATGTCCGGACGCCACTGCGCTGCGACGTGCCAGTTGGCGTACAGCGGCTCGGTGTCCGGCCAGAAGCCCACGACCAGGCCGGCGGTAGGCGGCGCTGAGCGACACGCTGGAGGAGCTGCGCCGCCGCGTCGCCGCTCACGACTGGTGCGTGACCGCCCCGGATGCTCCCCGACGATTAGCGTCGGGCTCGTGTGCCGCACTCCGTGAGGGGGCAGACGCCGTCCGAGATTCTGGCACGGGCCGATAGCGCGCTGCACGAGGCCAACGCCTCGGGCGCAACCGCGTCGTCGCCGCCTCACACGTTGCGGAGTAACCCCTCGGCCCGAGCCCACTCGACGGTCCGTCGGAGCGTTTCACGCGCCGGGGTGTAGCGAAGCCCGAGCTCGCGCTCGGCGCGCGAGCCGTCGTAGCGATGTCCGTGCAGCAGCGTGCGGACCATCTCCCGGCAGACGGGCGGCTGGCGGCCGCGCACCCGGAAGGCGTACTCGACGCCGGTGCCGGCGACGGTGGCCACGCCGCGGGGGACGAGCCGGGGGCGCCGCTGCACTCCGGCGACGTCCGCCGCCAGCGCCAGCGCTTCGGTGATCGTCAGCCGGATCCCGCTGAGCAGGTAGCGCTCACCGGCGACGCCGCGCTCCGCGGCGAGCAGATGGCCCTCGATGCAGTCGGCGATGTCGACCATGCTCACGTGGGTGTTGACGAACACCTTGAGTCGTCCGTCCAGGAACGCGAGCAGGAACCGGCCGGTGCCCCCGGCGCGGCCGGGGCCCTGAACCGAGGAGGGGTTGACGTATACGACGTCCTGCCGCACCGCGGCCGCTGCCACCATGGCGGCCCGTTCGCCCTCGGTCTTGGTGCGCTCGTAAATCGACAGGTAAAAGCCGCGATGGGGCGTGGCCTCCGTGGCCAGGACGCCGTTCGCTTCGCCGATTGTCGCCGCCGACGACGTGTGGACGAGTCGCAGCAGACCGGCGCGGGACGCCGCCCGGACCGCCGCGACGGCGCCGTCGACGTTGGCGCGCTGCATCGGCGCCGGGTCGGCGACGCATAGCGAGTTGACGCCGGCGAGGTTGAAGGCGACCGCGCAGCCGCTCATGCCCGCGGCGAGCGCGTCCTCATCCCAGCCCTCGCCGCGAATCACCCGGGCGCCGCGGCCGGCCAGCGCCTGCGCGGACGCGTCGGAGCGCGCCAGCGCGACCACCTCGTCGCCGCGCTCGATCAGGCGCCCGACGAGCGCGCGGCCGAGCACCCCGGTGCCGCCCGTGACGAAGACCTGGGCCATCCGCTACGAGCGCAGCGCCGACGACGAGCGCGTCAGATAGTCGGCGCCCGACCACGCCGTCACGATCGTAGCCACCACCATCGCCCACTGATCGAGATAGGCGCCGGCGATCGTCACGTCGGGGCGGAGCATCGCCAGCGCGACGGCGACGAATTGCACCGTCGCCTTCCATTTGCCGAGCATCGAGGTCTCGAAGCGCAGGCCGTCGGCCGCCACCGCGGCCCGCAGGCCGAGGATCGTGAACTCGCGGGCGATGATGATGAGCGCCACCCACGGCGACGCGCGGTCCACGGCGACGAGCCCGACGAGCGCGGTCGTGACCAGCAGCTTGTCGGCCGTCGTGTCCAGAAACGAGCCGAGCGTGGTGGTCACGTTCCAGCGGCGGGCGAGTCGTCCGTCGAGCCAGTCGGTGGCGGCCGCGATCAGGAAGAGGATCGCCGCCGTCGTATAGGTGTGGTGCAGCAGCAGCGCCATGATCACGGGCGAGACCACGATTCGCACGCCGGTGCCCACCGCGAGCACGCGAGATGAGCGCAACGTGGCCATGGTACCCGCCTCCACCGTGGGGAGACTACCTGCCGGTCAGAGCAAGGGCAGCGCGAGCGCCCGGGCGGCATCGGCGCTGTCGGTCTCGATCGCCGCCAGTGCCGCCGTGTGCGCGTCGGCGAGCGCGACCAGGCGCAGTGCCGCCTTGACCTCCGGGATGAGGCCGGTGGCCATACTCAGCTCGGTGACGCCGAGGCCGACGAGCAGCATCGCCGCCGCGGGATCGCCGGCCAACTCGCCGCACACCCCGACCCAGCGACCATGCTGCCGCGCCGCCCGCACGGTCTCCCGCACGAGGCGCAGCACCGCGGGCTGCGGTCCGGCGAGCAGGGACGCCAGCCGCGCGTCGCCCCGCTCGGCGGCCATCGTGTACTGGGTAAGGTCGTTGGTCCCGAGCGAGAAGAAGTCGACGTGGGCGGCCAGGCGCTCGGCGGTGAGTGCTGCCGCCGGCACCTCGACCATGATCCCCAGCTCCATGGCGGCGTCGATGCCGGTCGCGGCGCGGGCGTCCTCGAGCACCGCGCGAGCCGCGAGGATCTCATCGAGGGTCGTCACCATCGGCAGCATCACCTTGACCGGATGCTCGGCGGCGACCCGGAGGATCGCGCGCAACTGCGTCGCCAGGACCTCGCGGTGGGCCAGCGCCAGCCGGATCCCCCGCACACCGAGAAACGGGTTATCCTCGGGCGGCATCGGCAACGACGGCAGCGGCTTGTCGGCGCCGGCGTCGAGCGTGCGGACGACGAGCGGCCGGCCGGCGAGGGTCAGCGCGATCTGCCGCAGCGTATCGGTCTGCTCGTCCTCGTCGGGCAGCGTGGCCCGGCCCAGGAACAAAAACTCCGTCCGCAGCAGGCCGACGCCCTCGGCGCCGAGCGCCACCGCGCGCGCCGCCTCGCCGGCGGCGCCGAGGTTGGCGAACACCTCGACGCGCACGCCGTCGGTGGTCACCGCCGGATCGGGGGCGGCGTCGATCGCCGCGGCGTGCCGGCGCTCGTCACCCGCGCGTCGCGCCTGCGCCGCGCGCACCGTGTCCGGGGGCGGACTCACCGCCAGCGTGCCGGCCTCGCCGTCGAGCATCACCGGCGTGCCGTCGGCGATAGCGAGCACGCCGGCGCCGAGTCCGACAACGGCGGGGAGACCGAGCGCGCGAGCCAGGATCGCCGCGTGGGCGGTGCTTGAGCCCCGGGCGGTGGCGATGCCGAGCACGCTCTCGGGGTCCAGGGCGGCGGCATCGGCCGGGGTGAGCTCGTCGGCGATGACGACGCCGCCGGGAGCATCGTGGTCGCGCGACTCCCCGGTGATGGCGGCGATGACGCGCCGGCCGACGTCGAGCACGTCGGTGGCCCGCTCGGCCATCAGCGGGTCGGGCAGGGCCCGGTAGACCGCCGCGACCTGCGCAGCCGCGTCGTGCCACGCCCGCTCGGCGCTGGCACCGTCGTCGATGGCGGCGCGTGTCGGCGCGAGCAGCGCGTCGTCGTCGAGCAGTGCCAGGTGGGCGTCGAAGATCTCGGCCTCGGCGACTCCGGCCCGCCTGGCCACGACCCCGCGGTCACGTTGGATTGCCTCCCGGGAGGCCGCCAGGCCCTGCTGCAGGCGCCGCCGCTCGTCCGCGGCGTCCTGCACCGCGCGGTCTCCGGGCGGGTCCCCCACGGCGCCGAGGCGG
>JBDTEE010000158.1:0-7850 GCA_039922645.1 Solirubrobacteraceae bacterium
CACCGAGCGCCAGCCACAGATCGAGCCCCCGGCTATGGTCGTCTACCACCAACGAGGAGAGATGACATGGCCTTTGAAGTCAGCGAGCGCGTCGTAGCCGAGTCCGAGTCAACCGACCGTCGACCCCGCCCGGGTGTGATTGAGGAAGTCCTGCGCGGCGACCCGTCGCCTCGCTATCGCATCCGCTGGGACGACGGCCACGAGACCATCTACACGCCCGCGAGCGGCGCGCTTCGAGCCGAACCACGCCCCAAGCGGCCGCGAAAGGCGCCACCACGGAAGCGGCTACCCCAACCTAAGACGTGACGATCCACCGCACCGGGGACCGCCCCCGCGGCTCGAGCTCGGACGCGACGGCGGCCGGAAGTCAATCCCGCCGGCGTAGGTCCACCGTCCGCGCTCCGGTGACGCGGACGATGTGAGCAGGATCGACCAGAAGCGACCCGCATCGGCGGCCCTGCGCAGGTCGGGGCGATCCGAAGCCGGGATGACCGCGACCTGATATGGCGGGTCGTTTGTCAAGGGGGCGTGCGGAATTTTCTCCATGAGTTGTCCTCGTGGTTGGTGTGGCGGGTGTCTCAGGAGGGCGGGGCGTCGGGCTCGGTGACGGCGTTGCCAGTCTGATATGCGGGGATTTTGTCTACCCCATGGCCCGGTTTCTGCTGCCGGCGGTGCGCTGGTCTAGGAACGAGCGTCACACCCAGCGGGTGTTGCTCATAGGTCGATCGCGCGTGCCGGCCGCGTGTTCGGCCCGGCGCCCCGGCCTCCTGAGCCGGGTGCTGCTGTGTGTGGTGAAGATCTGTGCGGTTAGGGTGCGGTCGCGGCGGCCCAGAGAAAACAGGACAGCTCACGGGCGCACGCGACGACGGTCACGTTGTGCGGCTTGCCGCGGGCGCGCATCGTGGTGTAGACGCGATGCAGTCGGTGTTGGGCTCGGTTGGAGATCTGCAGGACATGATCGGGCTGTCCGTCCTGGCGGTTCTGGAGCGTCACGCCGATCCGCGGCTCGCGGCAGTACTGCCAGGCGGACTCGACCAGCAGCCGCCGGGCGAGCATCGATCCCGTCTTCGTGATCGCACCTTGGCGATCACTGGCGCCAGACTGCGTGCGGGACGGCGTCAGCCCCAGCCATGACCCGACGCGGTGTGCTTTCTCAAACCGCTGCCAGTCCCCGCCGAGCTCTAAGTGGATCGCGAACGCGGTCAGCGTGTCCACCCCGCGAAACGCTCGTAACCGGGCGACGGTCGGCCACCACTGAGGATCGGTCGCCAGCTCGCTGATCCGCACGGCGAGCGCCTTCTTGCGTGCGGTCAACCCATCGACGGTCGCGATCAGGTCCGCGTAGGTCAGCTCACTGATCGCCTCCGGGAACTGCTGGGCGGCGAGCCACCGACGGTGCGCCTGGGTCCACGTCGACGGGCTCGGGTAGACCCGGCCGTGACGAAGCAGCATCTTCGATACGCGGTGCCTGGCGTTCATCAGATCCCGACGGCACGCGTCATGCGCCCGGGTCAGCTCCCGGGCGGCCTCGACCGCGGGCGGGGGAACCATGACCGCCGTCAGCGATCCCGCGAGCAGGTTCCGCGCCAGCAGCTCGGAGTCCTTCAGATCCGTCTTCACCCGATCAGCACGACCCCGCGGTGTCAACCCCGGTGCGATCACCTGCATATCGATCCCCGCGGCGACCGCCGCACGGTAGAGCCCGTACCCCGTCGGACCGGCCTCGTAGCACGCCCTCACCGGACCCGGCAGCGAGCACAACCACGCAACAGGCACCTCAGCGCCGACCGCCCCGAACCGCATCCGAGACAGCTCGCCGCTCATCACATCGATCGCCGCGGCATGAATCGACCGGGCATGGACATCAAACCCAACCCACGTCATCGTTCCGGGCATGGCCGGACCTCCTCAACTGTTCATGGGGTCAGCCGGAGCCGTTCTCCGGCCAGACAAATCCCCGCGAGGAGCGTCCGGCCTACCAGCCCGGCAGGCAACCCGTGCAACCGGGCGCCCGAGCCATAGGGCCTAGCCGCCGAAACCCCGCAACTCCGGCATCCACCGCCAGCCGACGCGCATCCAACGGCACCTGGGCACATCTTTCACGCAGGAGATCACCGGTTCGAATCCGGTTGGGGGTACTACTGATATGGAGTGCGGGTCACGGTGACTGTCGGTGGTCGGATGTCGTTGGTCGGATCGCGGGGGGGTTGTCGGGGCGGCACGGGCGGAAGGTCCAGTCTGCTCGACGGCGGGGTCAGACTGATATTCGAGGGCTTGGCTACCTCAAGACCCGGTATTCGTCGCGGCTCGCTGTCTAGGAGCGGGCGCGGCCGGCCGGGGCCGGTTGCCCATAGTAGAACCGCGAGCCTCGCGCGACGGTGCTGGGCCTTCCTGGGTGCTCGTGCTCGCCCCGGCAACGTCCCGGGCGCGATCGTGGTGGACGGGTTAGTCAAGGGTGGCGGCCTCCCAGAGGAATCCGGCGAGTTCGCGGGCGACGGCGATCGCGACCACGCCGGCGGGCTTGCGGCGCTGGGTAATGGAGGTGCTGCCAGCGCTGGTGCAGACGGCGTTGGGCGCGCCATGCGATCTCGATGACACGCGGGTCTTGACCGGCTTGGCGGCGGGCGAGGGTCTGGCTGATCGACGGTGGCTTGCGATAGTGCTGGGCGGCTTTGACCAGCAGCCGGCGGGCGTGAGGCGAGCCGGCTTTGGTGATCGATCCTTGACGGCGCTTGAGATCGGAGGTCCGTTCAGACGAGACGATCCCGAGGAACCCGGACAGCATCGTCGGCCGGGGGAACCGCTGGAAGCTGCCGACCTCGGCGCAGACGCCGGCGCCGGTCAGCGTCTCGATCCCGCGAAAGCAGCGCAAGCGGCCGATCGTTTCGGCGTGGGAGCAGCTCGGTGCCGTCTGCTCGAGGATCGTGACGAGCGTGGCTCTGCGTCCGGCGAGCAGTTTGACCGACGCGCAGTAGTCGGCGAACGTCGCTTGCGCGCAGCCCTCTTCGAACGCGAGCTGGCGCAGCCAGCGCGCGTGCTTCGGGGTCTACGCATGCCCGTCCTGGTAGCGGTGACCGCGTCTGAGCAGGAACTTCGAGAGGCGGTGCCGGGCGCGCATCAGATCGCCGCGGAGATCCTCGATGCAGCGGATCAGATCGCGGAACGACTCGTCCTGCACGGTCGGGATGAACGCGAAGGTCAGCTCGCCCGCCGCGAGCAGCCGCACGAGCCGGATCGCGTCCCGCCGGTCGGTCTTGACCCGGTCCCCCGACCCCTTCGGGATCGACCCCGGTGCCACGACCCGCACCTCGATCCCACGCTCCGCCGCCGCGCGCGCGAGCCCGAACCCGGTCAGGCCAGCCTCATAGACCGCCAGCACCGGCCCAGGCAGACCCGCCAGGAACGTGACGACCTCCTCAGGCGCCATCCGCAACCGGCAGCACCGCAGCTCACCAGTCTCCCGGTCAAGGACCGCCGCGTGCGTCTGGCGAGCGTGCACGTCCAGACCGACGAGCGTCATAGCCTGTGCCATGGTCGGCTCCCTTCGTATGTAGTTGTGGGCCGCTGCGCGAGGACTAGTCGCGCAGCTACACCGCCCCCGACGAGTACGGGGGACCGGCCAGATTTACCACCCGCCGCGGACGTCACCGCCCACGGCCGACCCCTCCATACGGTCTAGGCCGTAGGAACGGCCATACATGGGTCGGGCAGTGGAGTTCTCGGCGCCCGCTGTCGATGTGGGCGAGAGGTTCCGGACCGCCTAACCCATGAGACAAACCGCCACGGATCTCCGATCCGCTGATTCTTCACGCGCGCCGCGCCTGACCGTCGACCTGTCCGGATCCGCACGCGGCGCGGCCTCCTGTTCTACTTCTTCTGCTACCAATTCCTGTCCTCGCCGATCTCGCTCGGCGGCTACGTCCTTGAGGGCTTGCACACCCGCAAGAAGTGGTAACGGGCGGCCGCCACGCCGGCAGCTGCGGCTCCGCGTCAGGGAGCAGGGGCGCTGCCGCCGTTGCCGCTCTCCGGCTCTCCGCCGGACATCTTGAACAGCTGAGCGAGCTTGGCCGCGACCATGATGTCACCGGCCAGTTGGACCCGACCGGTGAAGTAGGCCTGCATCGGGTCGGAGTTGCCGCTGACCAGGCGCAGGAACTCGACGCCGTCGAGCGTGATGGTCAGTCGCGGATCCGGTCTGGGGAGGCCCTTGACGATGGTGGCCTGTGCGTCCTTGATGACCAGGTGGTAGACGTCGGTCTCCCCGTCGGTCCGGCCGGTGATGCACCAGCGGATCGTGGTCTCGACACCGGCCGCCTGACCGCGGTCCATCTGGCGCGGCATCGACCAGAAGATCCCGTCCAGGAGTGGCTTGCGCGCGGGTGAGCGCATCAGCGCCTCGAGCCGGTCATCGGGAGCATCGCGGACCAGGCGGCCAAAGCCGTCAGCCAGCAGGGACGGGGCGTCGGCCGCCAGCCGCTTGACCGCGTCGAGCGCGCGCTGGGGGTCAAAGTCGAAGTCCGGCATTGATCAAGACGGTACAGGGTGCAACCCGCGCTCAATCTCTGACCAAATCGAGCCGATATCTGGTTAGTGACACTTCCCGCACTCCGCCGATCGTCGATGCAGGCGATCTGGCTCGTGGCTGTGCTGGCGACCGTTGCCGTTCTGGCCATGCTCGCCACTCGCGCGGGAACCCTGTCCACGCTGGTCTGCTGGGACGTGGCCTGGACGGCCGCTGCCGCCGCGGCGCTGGCCGGCACACTCGCCGCCCGCCGGGCCGCCGCCCCGGCCAATCGGCTCCGCTGGACCTTGTGGTCCTTGGCCTCTGCGAGCTGGCTGGCCGGTCAGATGGCCTGGAACGTCTTCGGAGCGACGAGCTTCCCCGCGTCGCCCAACCTGGCCGATGTCGGGTGGTGGGGGTTCGCGCTCCTGGTCATCGTCAGTATGACCCGCAACCGGGCGCCCTCCCGAACCGTGCGAATGGTGTCCCGCGTGGAGACTGTGCCGGTGATCGGCGCCGCCGTCGCGCTCTGCTTGGCCTCGCTGTGGCACGACGCGATGGTTTCAACCCTCCCTCTCGCGGCGCGCCTGTCCGCGCTGTGCTACCCGGCGGTGTACATCTCGGCCGCCGTCCTCATGCTCCAGGCGATGATCGGTGGCGCGCTGACCGGCTCGCGCTCGCGCGCGCTCCCGGTGACCCTGGGGGGGATGGCCGCCCAGGCCGTGGCCTTCGCGCTCTGGAGCGTCCAGCTGCTGGGTCAGACCTACTCGCCGGGGGCGACCCTGCTCGACCCGCTGTGGGTGGTGGGCCTGGTCGCCATTGGCGTCGGTGGAGTGCTGGCCGCTCGGGCCCCGGAGGAGGTGGCCGAGTTCGACGAGCCGGCCAAGCGGGGCGGGGTGTTGCCCGGGGTCATGTTCGCCCTCCTGCTGGCCGCCCTGGTTCGCGCCGCGGTGACCGACGAGCCGAATGCGGCGGTGATCATCCTCGCCGGCGGTCTCTTGCTCACCGGTGGAGCCCTGATCATGCGCAGCTTCCTGCTCGAGCGTCGCCTGCGCGACATGCTGGATTGGGAACGAGCGACCCTGGCCAGCCTGGCCGACCGCGAGGAGGAGCTGGCGCGCAAAAATGAGCAGCTACTCGAAGACTCGCGTCGCGACCCGCTGACCGGGATGCGCAATCGCCGGGCCTTGGCTGACGATCTACCCAAGCTCGAAGCCATCCATCGGGATCGTGGAGACGGCTTTGCCATGGCTCTGTGCGACGTCGATCACTTCAAGGCCTATAACGACCGCCTTGGTCACCTGGCCGGCGATCAGGTGTTGCGGGCCATCGCCGCCACGGTGCGCGGCGCCCTCCGGGCCGGGGACATCGCCTACCGATTTGGTGGCGAAGAACTACTGCTGATCATGCGCGACACCGACGTCGACGCTGCCCGGCTCGCTGCCGAGCGAGTCCGTAGAGCCGTTGAGAAAGTTGCCATCCCCCATCCCGTCGGAATCGGCGGTGTCCTCACCGTGTCGATCGGGCTGGCCGCCGGCAACGAGGACGCGGCAGCCCTTCTGGCCCGAGCCGACGTGGCGCTCTACCAAGCCAAGCACGAGGGACGTAACCGGACGATCGCCGCGGGCGGAAGTGACCTGATGCCTTCCAGTGGCCGTCTGCGCACCGTGACCGAAGAGCCGGTGCCGCGCCATCTGCGCAGCATGCTGTCCGTGTCTCGGGCGGCGGCCGCCGGGCACGGCGTGGCTCCGGTGCTGGACGCCCTGGCCGAGACGATCCGCTCCGAGCTCTCCTTCCAGGTTGTCGCCGTGCGCCTGCTCGACAAGGCGTCCCAGCAGCTTAAGTGCGTAGCTGTTCTGGGCGACGACGAGGCCAGCAAGGTGTTGCTGGGGACAGTCAGTCCGTGGCGGGAGTTCGATCAACTGCTGGAGTCCCGTCATCTGCGCGAGGGCGCGATCTGGCTGCCCGCCGGCTCACACGAGTTCAACGAGGACACGGTTCTCTGGGTGCCCCCGGCCGCCCCAGCGCTCGAGCCTGACGCCTGGGATCCCGATGACATGCTCCTGCTCCCGCTGCGAGACCCGAATGGGGAAGTTCTCGGAGTCGTCTCCGTCGACCAGCCGATCGGCGGCCGTCGTCCGGGTGACGCCGAGTTGGCGTGCCTGATGGCTGTCGCGGACCATGCCGGTCTCGCTCTGGCGCAGGCGCAGCGCGAGACCATTCACGCCGCGGCCGCCGGCCGCCAGTCCTCGGAACTGCTGCTGGCCGCGGTCATGCTCCTGGCCGAGACGCTCGACGTCCGGGATGAGGGCACTGCCCGCCACTCGTTGAGCGTTGGCGCCTACGCCCGTCAGACCGCGCTCACTCTGGGTCTCGACCCCGAGCGGGTTGAGCGGATCCACGCCGCCGGAGTCCTTCACGACCTGGGCAAGCTCGGGATCGCCGACGCCATCCTCTACAAGCCAGGACCCCTGGACGAGGCCGAGTGGCGCGAGATGCGGCGTCATCCCGAGGGGGGCGCACGCATCCTTGAGCATGCCGGACTGGCCGACATCGCCTCTTGGGTCCGCGATCACCACGAGCGGATCGACGGCCGCGGCTATCCGTTTAGACTGCGTGAGGACGAGGTCTCGCTCGAGGCTCGGATCCTCGCGGTGGCCGACGCCTACGAGGCGATGATCTCCGATCGGCCCTACCGCCCCGCGATGCCGGGTGCGGAAGCCCGAGAGGAGCTGCGTCGGTGCGCCGGCACCCAGTTCGATCCGCTCGTCGTCGAGGCTTTCCTGGAGTCGCTCAGCGAGTCCGGCGATCCCGTATTCGAGCCCGCTGGAGACCCGGTACCGGTCAGCCTGGCCAGCTGAGCGGTAGGCCGCGGCCGGCAAGATCCTCCGGCCCGCCCGGCTACCATGCCCCGCGCGGGCGGTTAGCTCAGCTGGTAGAGCGCCTGCCTTACAAGCAGGAAGTCGGCGGTTCGAGCCCGTCACCGCCCATTGGACAAAGTGCCTGCAAACGGCGATGCCCGCGGGCTCAGAGCCCGAACCAACGAGTCCGCCTGGTCGTGCCGAACTCCTCCTTCTCCGCGGCGATCTCCCGCGACGGGTCGTGCCGCTGGGCCGTCGCCGCCGGGCCTCTGAGAAAGTTGACCTCGACCTTGCTGACGAGCCCGTCGCCGAACTCGGCGTAGCAGACGCCCGACCCTTCGTACGGTGCCGGAGGTGGCCCGCCGGCGATCGAGGCCAGGATATCGTCGGCTACGACGAGCGCAGCAGTCTCGGCGAAGATCCCGGCCTTGGGGACGGTGCGGGGGCCGGTGCAGACGTCGCCGAGGGCGTAGACCTGGGGGAACTGG
>JBDTEE010000159.1:0-20477 GCA_039922645.1 Solirubrobacteraceae bacterium
TCGTGGCGCAGCGCAGCCTGGTAAAGCGCCGGCGTATGCCAGGCGTAGAAGTTGACCGCCCAGACGACGATCGCCACCACCGGATGGCTCAGCACCTGCAGTCGGCTGATGATCCGGTTGCGCAGCAGGGGAGCCATCATCGGACCCGTGAGACCGAGCACCAGCAGGAGCGCAGCCACGTCACCGATCAGCAGGTGCTCGGCCATGTGGACGACCAGCAGCTGGTCCGAGAGGGTGTCCACGGGGGCGCTCAGGGCAATCTCGAGGACGAGGAGGCCCGAGAGGAAGCACGCCACCCGCCACCGCGGAACCGGGCGGTGCTCGCGAGTCAGCCTTCGGGATCGGATCCAGTAGGGGAAGAACGACAGAAGCACGACGATGGGCAGACCGATGGTCTGGACGGGCGCGAGAGCGAGGGGGAGGGGGAGCTGCGGCACGCTTCCTGAGATGGTGTCACGCGCGCGGGGGCGAGGAGGCGGCCGCGCTTGCCGCGGGCCACCCGGATCAGCAGGCGGGTCTCAGGCCACGGCTTGGATGATCAGCACCACGACGACAATCACCGCGACAGCCCCGACGAACCAGAGCAGGAAGCCAAAGGCGTCGCCCTCGGAGCGAATTGGGTTCGGTGGGTGCTTCACGGGCGGATTGCCCCTGCTCGTTAGCGCTCTTCGCCCCGGTTAGAGGACGTAGACCGTGGTGTAGACGACCACCCACATGATGTCCACGAAGTGCCAGTAGATGCCGGGAACCTCCATGCCCTGGTGGTGCTCGGGGGAGTAGTGGCCGCGGAAGGCACGGACGCTGACCATCAGCAGCGCGCAGAGGCCGACGAACACGTGGCAGCCATGGAGGCCGGTCAGCGCGTAGAAGATCGTGCCCTGGGCCGTGTCGTGGGGAGCGAAGCCGATGTGGATGTACTCGTTGACCTGGATCGTGAGGAAGGCCAGGCCGAGCAGGAACGTGCTCACCATGCCCGCCTTCAGGCCGAAGCGATTTCCCCGCTTGATCGATACCAGGGCCCAGTGGAGGGTGAGCGAGGAGGCGAGCAGGATCGCCGTGTTGACCCCGGTGGTCGCCTCCGGCAGGGTGGTGCCGGGCGCCGGCCACGGATCGTGGCTCACCACCCGGATGAAGAAGTAGGCGGTGAAGAAGGCCCCGAAGATCATCACCTCGGAGATGATGAACAGCAGCATTCCCAGCGTTGGGGCCTCGACCCGCGAGGAGCGGTGCGCGGGGGGCGGGCCGTGGTGTTCGGCGCGGGCGATCGAGGTGGCTTCCATCAGTCTCTGAGCTCAGCTGTTCGGGGGGACAAGGACAACCTGCCTCCTAGGCGGTGGTCGGAGTGCGCTCCTGTTGCACGACGTGCTCTACCTCCTTGTTGCTGGCGTTGCGGATCCGGTCGATCAGATCGGCCCGCAGCCAGCCGGACTTGGCGCCGGCAAACGTGGAGATGACGATGTCCTCCACGTGGAAGCTCTGCAGCGCGTTCATGGTCGCGGTGTAGGGGTCGGGGTCTCCGATCATGCCCGCGGCCGTCAGTCCCGCCTCGCGCAGACGACCCAGGACCAGCGAGAGCCGGGTCCGGGCGCGCCGAGCGGCGTTCCCGTCGCCCCCCTCCTGGGGCACGACGACGATGAACAGGTGCTCGTGCTTCTCGCCCTGGGAGGTTGCGCGGGCCTTGAGCGCGTCCAAGAGCTCATCGCCGCTGGCGGTGCGGTTGGCCACGGCCAGGGTGATGTGAAACGAGAGCCCCTCGGAGTCGATGTCGGCCACCACGTGCTCGACGGGCAGGCCCGAGGCCTGGCGCACGCGATCGATGAGGTCGCGGCGAAGCCAGCCCGAGCGTGACTCTGGGTAGGTGGAGATGATGATCGCGTCGGGCTCGTACTCGCGCACGGCGTCCATGGCGCCGGCGTAAGGGTCGGAGTCCGCCACCTCGCCCACGGCATCGATACCTTCCGAGTGCACGAAGCCGAGGGCGAGATCGACCCGGGCCTGGGCGGCGTCGAACACGGCGTCGTCGTAGATGACATAGCCCGCCCGGGGCTTGGTCTGGGGCACGCAGAGCACGAACCGGGTCTCGGCCTCAGCCGCCCTGGCACGCACCGCATTGATCAGGGGGCGGCCACCGATGGTCTCGTTGGCCACCACGAGCACTGTCCTCATTCGCGACTCTCCTCACTTGATGACGCGGATGAGCGGGATCCGGTCGTGGCTCCCGCCGGGGTCGCGAGCGGCTTGGCTTCTGCCGGGGGCGCGAAGATGCCATGGACCGCGCCGGGGACGCCGTACTCGTACGGGCCGCCGACCACGGTGGGAACGGCGTCGAAGTTGAACACCGGTGGGGGAGAGGACACCTGCCATTCCAGCGTCAGTGCGCGCCACGGGTTGGCGACTGCGCGCGGGCCGCCGCGCCAACTGGCCACCATGTTGTAGAGGAAAATCAGCGTGCTCAGGCCGAGGATGAAGGCCGAGATGGAGATGAACAGGTTCCAGGCCGCGAACTTCTGTGCGTATTCGGCCACTCGCCGGGGCATGCCCTGGATCCCGATCAGGTGCATCGGGCCGAAGGTCAGGTTGAAGAAGATGAATGTCATCCAGAAGTGCCACTTGCCCAGGCGGTCGTCGAACATCCGGCCGGTCATCTTCGGGAACCAGTAATAGATCCCGGCGAAGATCGTGAACAGCGACCCGCCGAACAGCACATAGTGGATGTGCGCGACGATGAAGTAGGTCTGGCTCACGTGGATGTCAAACGGGATCATGGCCAGCATCACGCCGCTGATCCCCCCGAGGGTGAACATGGTCAAAAAGCCCAGCGCGAACAGCATCGGCGTGTCCAAATGCAGCACACCGCGCCACAGGGTGGCCAGCCAGGAGAAGATCTTGATCCCGGTGGGGACGGCGATGATCGCGGTGGTGATCATCATCGGGATGCGGATCCAAGGGGACATCCCGGAGACGAACATGTGGTGGGCCCACACGGTGAAGCCGAGGATCACGATGGCCAGCAGGCTGAATGCCATCATCCGGTAGCCGAAGATCGGCTTGCGGGACTTCACCGCGATGACCTCCGAGATGATCCCGAACCCTGGCAGCATCATGATGTAGACGGCTGGGTGCGAGTAGAACCAGAACACGTGCTGGTACATGAGCACGTTGCCGCTCTTGCCCGCCCCCACGAAGGCATCGAAGAAGTGGAAGTGAAGCGCGGTGTCCAGCAGCACGAAGAACTGCGAGGAGGCGATGAACGGGGTGGCGATGACCACCAGCAGGGAGGTGGAGAAGTTCGCCCAGACCAGCAGCGGCATGCGGAAGAAGCTCATTCCGGGAGCACGCATCGTGATGATCGTGACCAGGAAGTTCAGCGCCGTGAAGATCGACGAGAAGCCGGCGAACTGAATCCCGACGGTGAAGAACAGCTGACCCAGGGGCTGCGTGGTGGACAGCGGGGCGTAGGCCGTCCAGCCCGAGGCGAACGCGCCGCCCGGCGCCAGGAAGCTGGCCAGCATCATCAGCCCGCCGATCGGCAGCAGCCAGTACGAAAGGGCGTTCAGGCGCGGGAAGGCCATGTCCGGAGCGCCGATCATCAGCGGCAGCACGAAGTTCGCCATGCCGGCGAACACCGGGATCACGAACAGGAAGATGAGCAGCGAGGCGTGGACTGAGAACACCCCGTTGTATTGCTCGGGGGTGAGGAACTGCATCCCGGGCTTGGCCAGCTGGGCGCGGATGAGCATCGCCAAGAGACCGCCCACGAGCAAAAAGAAGAACGACGTGACCGTGTACTGGATGCCGATCACCTTGTGGTCGGTGTTGACCCGGAAGTAGTCGCGCCAGCTGTAGGCGCCATGGTCAGCATGGGTCTCAGGACGGGTGGGCCTGCCCGCGGCCCAGTACAGCCAGTAGTCGCAGGTGCCGATCCCCAGCAGCATGCCCAGGGGAACGGAGAACAGGGATACGATCGCGATCGCGTGGCCGTCGATCACCGGGTGCTGATGCATGAGCGCGCGGACCAGCGCCGTCAGCCCGATCGCGAACGCCAGGCCGAGTACCTCCAGCACAGCTGCCCGGTACCAGCCGGGGCCGCGGAGCTTTGCCGAAATGACCATCAGCTCTTCTCCTTCACTTCTCGACGTACGTCGTGGTGGGGCGGTCGATCACGCTCACTAACACCTCTCACTTTGTCACGCCCGCCAAGTAGCTGACGAGCGACTGAATCTGACCGGCGCTCAGCGTCTGGCCGAAGGTCGGGGGCATGATGTGGGCCTGATAGCCCGAGGGCAGATAGGCGTAGGGATTGACGATCGCGGTGTGGATGCACCGGCTGAGTGTCTGGCCGCGGATCTTCATCGAGGCGGCGGTGGCGCAGTCGCTCTTCAGGCGCTGGGTCAGGTTGGGCCCGACTTGGCCCGTCGTCCCCGCGGCGGCCAGCGTATGGCAGGTGCCGCAGCCCGCCGCACCGACGAACACGGCCTTACCGGCGGCCGAGGCCGAGCTCGTGGCCGCGGAACCCGAGGTGCTCGATGCGGTACTGGCGCCGCTCGAGGAGCCGCTTGGTGCCGAGGAGCCGGAGACGCCCGGGACTCCGGACTCGGTCACGCCGGGGGGCGGATTGCCGACCGGCGGCGGACCGCTTGGCTTCTGGGTGCCGAGCCAGGTTTTGAACGCGGTCGGGGTGAGGACGCGCACCGACGCCCGCATGAGGGAATGGCCGGCACCGCAGAGCTCCGTGCACTCGGCGGGGTAGGTGCCGAGCCGGGTGGGCGTGACCCGGATTATGGTCGTGATCCCGGGCACGGCGTCGAGTTTCTCGGAGAACTCGGGGACGAAGAAGCTGTGGATCACGTCCAGCGAGTGAAGATGGAAGACGACCGGCTCGCGGTTGGGAAGGTAGAGGATCGGAGAAACGACCTGCTTTCCACCCGACTCCGGATAGGAGAACTCGAACGCGAACTGCCGCTCGGTGACGTTGACGACCATCGCTCCGGGGTGGGTCTGCTCGTTGGACCGCAGCACCGAGTAGGCATAGCCGGCGAGGCCGAGGAGGAGCATCGCCGGCAGCGCCGTCCACACCACCTCGAGCCGGGTGTTGCCGTGGATCGGCGGGCCGTCCTTTTCCTCCTCGCCCGGCTTCATCCGGAACTTCCACACCGAATAGAGGACCACGGTCTCGACGATCACGAAGATTGGTACCGAGACGATCAGCAGTACGTCGTAGAGCGTGCGGACGTTGCTGGACTGCACCGAGGCGTCGGCCGGGAACCACGGGACCAAGAGGGCCAAGACGATGCCGATGACCGCAGCGATCAGCCCGATGACCAGCATCTGCACCAGCGGATGCCTACGCACCGGGTGCCCCCTGCCCTGAAACTTGCTCTCCTGGACCCTCGAGCATGGAAACGTGGGCATCCTATGGCTTCGCGGCGACGAATGGCGCGCGAGCCGGTTGCGGTGTGATTACCGCGGTTATGATTGAGTCAATCGTTGCAATCTTTCCCAGGAGGCGAGACCGTGCTGGTACGAGACGGGATGACAGGAGTGGTGCTCACCGTCGGGCCGGGACACACGCTGCGCGAGGCGGCGCGGGCGATGTGCGGCCGGCGGGTTGGAGCGGCCGTCGTCGTCGACCCCGAGCTCCCTGGCCCCGGCGTGATCACCGAGCGCGACATTCTCATGGCGATCGGATCCGGTCAGGATCCCGACCGGGAGCACGTCGCCGAACACCTCACCTCGCAGCTGACCTTCGCGGCCCCGGACTGGTCGCTGGAGCGTGCCGCCGAGTCGATGGTGCGGGGCGGTTTCCGCCACCTCGTCGTGGTCGACGGCGGCGAGATGGCCGGAATCCTCTCGATGCGCGACATCGTGCGCGTGTGGACGGGAGATGGGGCGAGCTGCGAGCTGCCCGCCGGGGCAGCCGCGTCATAGCCGTCCCCTAGCCGCGCCGGGGCGCCCAGGCGGGCCCAGCCGCGGCTCTAGTGACCGTGTTCCTCGGGGAGCCCGGAGAGATCGCGACGGGTGTCGCGGATCCACATCGCGGTGGTGACGAGGAAGATGATCAGCCCGATCACCGAGAGGATCAGCGTGATCGTGGTTCCGACGACGATCAGCGTGATGCCGACCGCGCTGAACAGGGGAATCAGGCTCGGCCCGGGGAGGTGGATCTCCTCCCCGACTGGGGGCGGCTGCGGCTCGACTCCGCTCACGGGTGGACGTAGATGGCCGCGGCCAGGAATGAGATCCCGAACATGAACAGGCAGGCGGCACCGGCGATCAGGCCGGAGCGGAGGTTCTTGCGCGCGAGCTTTCGATCCATGGCGCAGATCCTAAAGGGTCCGGGGGAATGAAGCCCCGCCCGCTCGCCTCACGCCGGTCACAGCTTCACATCGGCCACCATGGCACCGAATAGCAGCGCCAGGTAGACCATCGAGAACAGGTAGAGGCGCAGGGCGTTGCGACGTTCGGGATGCTGGTAGAGCCAGACCGCGCCGCCGATCAGGGTCAGACCGAGCACCATGGAGCAGGCCAGGTAGATGTCGCCGAAGGCTCCCACGCAGAACGGAAGCTGGGTCACGGCATAGAGCAGCAGGGAGTAGAGGACGATCTGGCGGCGGGTCTCGCGCTCTCCGCGGACGACGGGCAGCATCGGGATCTTGACTTCGGCGTACTCCTTCTTCATGAGCAGGCTGAGGGCCCAGAAGTGCGGCGGGGTCCAGTAGAAGACGATCGCGAACAGGTAGACCGCCGTCCAGGAGAGTGAGCCGCGCGTCGCCGCCCAGCCGACCAGCGGCGGCATCGCTCCGGCCGCGCCACCGATGACGATGTTGTGGTGCGTGCGCCGCTTCAGCCACATCGTGTAGATGCCCACATAACCCACGAAGCCGCCCAGCGCCAGGGACGCCGCCAGGACTCCGACGGTCAGCGACATGAGCAGGAAGGACAGGGCGGCCAAGGAGCAGCCGAAGCTGAGCGCCGCCGCCGGTCTGATTCGTCCCGACGGAATCGGCCGGTTGGCCGTGCGCGGCATGCGGGCGTCGATGTCGCGATCCCAGTAGTGGTTGACCGCACCGGCGCCCCCAGCGGATAAATATCCTCCGAGACAGGTGATGGCGACCCGGCCGACCGACGGATCCCCGGCCACCTCCATGGTGGTCACGGTGGTCAGGAGCAGAAGGGACTGGACCTTGGGCTTGGTCAGGTCCAGGTAGTCGAGCGCCAGTTGCCGTCCCCGCGGCCTGGCCGCGGCGGTGACCGTCGAGGCGCTCATGGGATCAGCCGCCCGTTCACGCACCGGCCGTTCACGCACCGGCCGTTCACGCACCGGCCCCGCTTCGCTGAGCCCGCCCCGCTCCAGGCGGCAAAGGTCATCCCGCTGACCGGGCGAACTGCTCGTTCCCGCCGGTCTTCTGGGTCACGCCGGTCTGTCGTTCGACCTGGCGGCGGATGTCCCGCATCGGTTCGACCGACCGCACACGGGGAATCTCGTCGAAGTTGTTGACCGGAGGCGGAGACGAGGTGAACCACTCGAGCGTGTTGCCCTTCCACGGGTCGGGGCCGGCGATCTTGCCGTGCTTGAGGCTCCTGGCGACGTTGCCGATCGTCACCAGGATCCCGGCTCCGAGGATGAACGATCCGATCGTCGAGATCAAGTTGTACGTCGACCAGCCGAGGCCCGGCTGGTAGGTGTAGATCCGTCGGGGCATGCCCGACAGGCCGAGTGCGTGCTGGACGAAGAAGGTGGCGTTGAAGCCGATGAACATGAGCCAGAACGAGATCTTGCCCACACTCTCGTTGAGCATCCGGCCGGTCATCTTGGGGAACCAGTAGTAGATGCCGGCAAAGACGGTGAACACCGAGCCACCCATCAGCACGTAGTGGATGTGCGCGACAACGAAGTAGGTGTCGGTGAGCTGCCAGTCGACCGGGAACACGGCCAGGAAGATCCCGGTCATCCCGCCGATGACGAAGATGGCGATGAAGCCGACTGAGAACCACAGAGCCGTGGTCATGACGATCGAGCCTCGCCACAGGGTGGCGATCCAGTTGAAGATCTTCACGCCCGTGGGCACGCCGATCAGGAACGAGCTGAGCATGAAGAAGCCGAGGACGACGATCGGCACCGGCGAGGCGAACATGTGGTGAGCCCACACCAGCGTGGCCAGGAACGCGATCACCGCGGTCGAGGCGGCGATCGCCTTGTAGCCGAAGATCGGCTTGCGCGAGAACACCGGGATGACCTCGGAGACGATCCCGAAGCCGGGCAGGATCATGATGTAGACCTCGGGATGGCCGAAGAACCAGAACAGGTGCTGCCAGAGCACCGGTGAGCCGTGCGCGGTGGGGTCGAAGAAGTGAGTCCCGAAGTGGCGGTCGGTGAGGAGCATGGTCACGGCGGCCCCGACGACGGGGATCGCGATGATGAGCAGGATCGCGTAGACCAGCAGGCCCCAGACGAACAGCGGCAGCCGGCCCCAGGTCATCCCGGGTGCGCGCATGTTGACGATCGTGGCGTAGAAGTTGATCGCGCCGAGCGCCGAGGAGATGCCGGTGATGTGGATGAGAAAGATCCACGCGTCCTGCCCGCCGCTGGGGGAGTAGAGCGCCTCCGAGAGCGGCGGGTAGCTCCACCAGCCGGCGTCCGGCGGCTTCCAGAACAGGGTCAGGTAGAAGACGATGCCGCCGAAGGCCAGCAGCCAGAAGGACAGCGCGTTCAGGCGCGGGAAGGCCATGTCCCGCGCGCCGATCATCAGCGGCAGGAAGTAGTTGCCAAAGCCGGCCATCACCGGGACGACGAACAGGAAGACCATCGTCGTGCCGTGCAGCGTGAGCAGCTGGTTGTAGTGCTCGGAGGTGAGCAGCGTGTTGTCGGGCACGCTCAGCTGCAGGCGCATCATCAGCGCCTCGACCCCGCCCATCATGAAGAACACGAAGGTGAGGACCAGGTACATGATCCCGATCTTCTTGTGATCGGTGGTCGTGACCCAGTCGACCCAGCGCTTGGTCGTCCGCGGGGCCACCACCTTGTCCGTGGTCAGCTGGGGGATGGGCCGGGCTACGTAATCGCTGATCGCCATATTCTCGTTACGTCCTAATTTCCCAGGTTGTTTGACGCCGTCAGGATCTGCCGCAGCTGTTGGACCTGGCTGTTCTGGGCGGTGATGAGCTGCTGCTGGCGCTGCGCCCAAGCCTGGTACTGAGACGGCGTGACCACCTTCACGAAGGCCACCATGGCGGCGTGGTTGGTGCCGCACAGCTGCGCGCACTGGCCGCGAAAGACGCCCGTGTGCAGGGCTTTGAACCAGGTGTAGGCGGTGTAGCCGGGCACGGCGTCGACCTTGCCGCCCATTGTCGGGATCCACCAGGAATGGATCACGTCCGTGGACTGGATCGCGAGCACGACGGTGGTGTGCTCAGGAACCTCCATCGTGGTGTAGGAGTAGGGCAGCTTGCCCGTGAAGGCGTTGTTCAAACAGCTGTTGCCATAGGTGTAACGCCAGATGTACTGCCGACCCTGGATGCAGACGGTCAGCTTCTTGCCGTTCGGCGGGGTCGGTTGCGTGACCGAGGCTGAGAGGACGAGCCCGCTGGCGTCGGAGTTGGGCGGATCGACGATGCTCGGCAGCTTGATGAACGTCACGACGGTCAGCGCGACGAGAATCAGCGCGGCGCCCACGGTCCAGCCGATCTCCAGCCGCGTGTTGCCGTGGATCTGGGCCGCGACAGCACCCTTCTTGGCCCGGAACTTGTAGACCGAGTAGACGAGCGCGCCCTCCACGATCACGAACACCACGGCGGCGATGTAGAGGACGATCTTGTAGAGGGAGGCGATCTCGTTGGCGTTCGGCGAGCCGCCCGCCTTTGGGGTGATGAAGTTGGCCAGCGCCGCCGGAGCCAGGGCCAGGACCACGAGCGAGGCGGCGGTGAAGACCGCCACGGCAACCCGGATTCGGGAGCGCAAATGCGGTGATCGCGAGGCGGGGCGCCGACCGTCGGGGCGCGCGCGGTGGACATCGGGTCGCAAGGCGGCGGGGATTCTAACTGCGAGCGCGCTGGAGTGACTGCTCTGGGTCAGGCCGCCGACCCTGAATCATCTGTTACATGGGGTTTTACGCCCCTGGCGTTCGGGCCCCGGCGCCAACGGGCGGCCCGGGCAGCACCCCTATACTGGCCGCCTCTTGCGCACCTCGAGGGCCATCAGAGCGAGTGCCTGGGCCCTGATCGCGGCGGGAGTCGCCGCCCCGGTGCTGCGTCGCCGGGTAAGTCTGCGGCCTGCGGTCGTGATGGTGAGCTCGGCGCTGGCCCCGCTCTGCGTCCCGGTCGTGCTCCCGCCCGGGCGCCCGCGGCAGCTCGCGTTGTGCACGCTGAACATGTGGGCCTATCTGGCTGCCTATGAGCTTCCCAACGACGATCCTGAGCGGCTGGCTGAGCGAGTGCGCGTCGACTACCCGATCGCCGCGGATCGGGTCCTTGGCCTCGGAATGCCACCGACGATCCGTCTGCAGCACACCTTCTCGCGTCCAGGCCGGATCCGGCGCTTCGAGCGGCTGCTCGTCTGGTGCCACTGGGTGTGGTTCATGGTTCCCCACGCCAGCGTCCTCTACGTGCTCCTCCGGCGCCCTGAGCGCTTTCCAGCCGCGGCCGCGCGCATGTACGCCACGTTCGACATCGGCGCGACGTTCTACTGGGCGATCCCGACGGCCCCGCCCTGGTACGCCTCGCGTCAGGGCCGACTCGACCCGGCTGGGGGCCCGCCGGTCCGCCGGATGATGATCGAGTACGGCGAGCAGTTCTGGGGCGGGCGCTGGTCGGACCTCTACGATGTCCTTGGAGGAAATCCGCTGGCTGCCATGCCGTCGCTTCACTTTGCCACGTCGCTGATGGGTGCCCACCTTCTCTCGGAGGTCGGGCTTGTTTCGGGCGCGGTCGGTTTCACCTACACCGGTCTGCTCGGACTGGCGCTGGTCTACCTCGGCGAGCATTACGCCGCGGACCTGCTCGGGGGTGCGGTCCTGGCCGAGAGCGTCCGCGGGGCTGCGCCTCGACTCACGCCGCTGGCCCGTCGCTGGGTGCAGTCGCTGAACCGTCTCGAGGCGCTGGCGGGCAGCGGCTAGTGGCCCGATTCGCAAATTCGGTGCCCACGAGTTTCCGGCTCGCGACACTGGGAGCGGTCGGGAACTGATGCACGACAAGGCCTCGTTCGAGCACCCGGAACCGGGTCCGGGCGAGGCCTCCTCAGACCAGGCCCAGCCCGACGGATCAGAGCCGCGCTGGCCCCACCCTCCAGGCAGCGGGCGAACAGGCCCGGCAGCCGACCGGGAAGCTCAGCTCCGTAACGATCATCACGAGGAGATGCCGCGCGTGCGCTTCACGCGCCGCCGGCTCCTGGCCTCGATCGTGTTCGTGGTCTCCGTGGCCGCGTTCCTGTACTTCGTGCTGCCCAAGCTGCTCGGCTTGCGCGACACCTGGAATCGGATTCAGCATGGGAACGCCTGGTGGCTGGCGCTGGCCGCAGTTCTCGAGCTGTGCTCCTTTCTGGGCTACGTCGCGCTGTTCCGGGGCGTGTTCGTCCGTGGCGACTCACGGATCGGCTGGCGAGCCAGCTACGAGATCACCATGGCTGGGCTGGCCGCCACGCGCCTGTTCGCCTCCGCGGGAGCGGGGGGGATTGTCCTGACCGCATGGGCACTACGTCGCTCGGGACTCGAGCGACGCGTCGTGGCCTGCCGCATGGTGGCCTTCATGGTCCTGCTCTACGGGGTCTACATGGGCGCGCTGGTGATCGTCGGGCTGGGTCTCTACGCGGGCATCTTCCCGGGCGAGCATCCCTTCGCGATCACCGTGATCCCGGCCATCTTCGGCGCCAGCGTGATCATCGTCTTCCTGGCTGTGTCGCTCCTGCCCGGAGACTTCGACCGGCTGGTCAGGCGCTGGTCGCATGGGGGCCGGGTCGGGAAGGTGGTCACGCGCGTCGCGGCTGCCCCGGCGGCGGCGGCGAGCGGCGTGCGCACCGCGATTGACCTGGTTCAGGCTCGGGAGGTCGGCCTGTTCGGAGCAGTGGCCTGGTGGGGCTTTGACATAGCGGTTCTCTGGGCCTGCTTTCACGCCTTTGGTGGCTCGCCCGGAACCGCGGTGGTCATCATGGCCTACTTCATCGGCATGCTCGGCAACACGCTTCCCCTTCCCGGGGGTATCGGGGGGGTGGACGGCGGCATGATCGGCGCGTTCTCGGCCTTCGGGGTGCCGGTGCAGCTGGCCGTCGTCGCGGTACTGGCTTATCGCGGATTTGCCTTCTGGCTCCCTACGCTTCCCGGCGCGGTGGCCTATCTTCAGTTGCGGCGCACCGTGGCGCGCTGGCAGGAGCGAAGTGGCTCGGGTGTACTCTCGCGCAGCTAGGCCAGACCGACGCCAGAGCTCAAGCCCCTAGCTATACTTAATGAAGTGACCGACCAGCGCATAGAAAACGTGATCATCGTGGGCAGCGGGCCGGCCGGTTACACGGCCGCTCTCTACACCGCCCGCGCCGACCTGGAGCCGCTGGTGATCGAAGGGTTTGCCTGGGGCGGCCTGCTGCAACAGACCACCGAGGTGGAGAACTACCCCGGCTTCCCCCCAGGGATCATGGGTCCCGAGCTGATGCAGCACTTCCGCGATCAGGCCGAGCGCTTCGGCGCGCGCCTGGAGACCGATGACGCGACGGCGGTCGAGCTCTCCGAGGATCAGGCCCCGCACAAGGTTTGGGTGGGCGACCAGCTGCACCTGGCCCGGACGGTTGTCCTGGCCATGGGCGCCCAACATCGCAAGCTCGGCGTGCCCGGGGAGCAGGAACTCTCCGGACGCGGCGTAAGCTACTGCGCGACCTGCGACGCCGCTTTCTTCAAGGATGTCCCGACCATCATCGTCGGCGGCGGCGACTCAGCCATGGAGGAGGCCATGTTCCTGGCCAAGTTCGCCTCCAAGGTGATCGTTGTTCACCGCCGTGAGGAGTTTCGGGCCTCGGCGATCATGCTCGACCGCGCCCGGGCCATCCCCAACATCGAATTCCTGACCCCGTATGTGATCGAGGAGTTCGTTCCCGGCGAGTCCAAGTCTCTTGCCGTGGCTCGATTGCACAATATGGCTGATGGCTCGACGCTCGAGCTCGAGATCGGCGGCGCCTTCATCGCCGTCGGCCACAATCCTCAGTCCCAGTTGGTGCAGGGACAGGTCGAAACCGACGACAACGACTACGTGGTCACGCAGGATCGTTCGACGCTGACCAACCTGCCCGGCGTGTTTGCCGCCGGTGACGTGGTCGATCACACCTACCGCCAGGCCATCACCGCGGCCGGTTCCGGCTGTCAGGCCGCCCTGGATGCCGAGTGGTACCTGCGGGACACCCCGTTTGAGACCGAGGACGGAAGGACCGTCGTCGCCGGTCCCGCGACGAGACTGCGCCACGACTGACCCGGGTCGCGCCCGCGACCGTAGATCTTGGAGCCGCGATGCTCACAGGAGCTCGTGCTGCTTGACGGACTAGTACGGGCAGCCGTTGGCCGGGCCCCAGTTGCCCGATGGGGCCTGGGCCGACATGGGCAGACCGAAGTCCTGGGTCCACGTTCCGGAGCCTCCGCTGCCGGGGACACCGCGCTTGCTGACGCCGACCCCGAGGTCGAGGAAGTTGGGCGTGAGGATGTTCCGGCAGTGGCCGGGGCTGCCCATCCAGCCGCGAACTACGGCGGCCGGGGTGCGGAATCCGGTGGCGATGTTCTCCCCTACGGAGGACCAGTTGAAGCCAACCGCGGTGATGCGCCCGGAGAAGTTCGATCCGTGCGAAAACAAGTCGTGGCTGACCATCTCGTTGGTCCAGCCCTGGGCAGAGCGATTCAGACGCTTGCTCGCTCGGAGCCGCGGAAGGCCACGACGAGCACGTTGCTGGTTGACCAGGCAGACGACAGCGCGTTGGAGCTGGCTGCGGGTCGCCTTGCCCACGACAGCATGCGCGTTAGCACAAGTGCCGTGATGGCGGACGGCGTGACGGACGCCTCGAGCACTCGCGGAGGAGGTCAAGACGCCGATGGAGCTCAACAAAGCCGCGCTCGTGACGAGGAGAACGCGCCAACTGCGCGTCCGGACGTTCCTCGCGCAGCGCGGGGCCGCTGCGTTGGTAACGGTCATTTTCCCTGCCTCGGTTGTTACTCGCTGGTCGATTAGCGCTCCCGACGCAAAATCGAACAAATGTCCAGCGGGCGGCGGTCACCCTACAGCATTCGGACGACATAAGACCGCTCGTTTTTACGCCTGCCTTCGGTGCTTTAAACGCACCATTCCGCTGGGCATCGTGGCCTCTCAGGACAGGTCCGGCTGCGTTGCCGACTGGGCGCTACAGCGCGATCCAGACGGTCTTCGTCTCCAGGTAGGACTCAAGCCCGTCGCGGCCATGTTCGCGGCCCAGGCCCGAGCTCTTGTAGCCACCGAAGGGAGCGCCCGCGTCGCTGAGGCCCCAGCAGTTGATGTACACCGAGCCGGCCTGCAGCAGCTCGGCAAGGCGATGCGCGTTGCCGACGTCACGCGTCCAGACGCCGGCGGCGAGGCCGTATTCAGA
The DNA here is from genome assembly GCA_039922645.1 of Solirubrobacteraceae bacterium. Taxonomy (GTDB): domain Bacteria; phylum Actinomycetota; class Thermoleophilia; order Solirubrobacterales; family Solirubrobacteraceae; genus Palsa-465. The sequence continues at coordinate 14,582 of JBDTEE010000159.1, forward strand.
GCCGTTGGCCCGGGCCGCTACCTCCTCCAGAGACTCGTAGGGGAGAGCGACCAGCACCGGCCCGAAGATCTCCTCGCGAGCGATGCGGACCTCGTCGCTGGTACTGGTGAACAGCGTCGGCTGTACGAAGTAGCCCTCGCCGTCCCCGGCTGCCTCGCCTCCAGCGACCAGCTCAGCGCCCTCCTGGAGACCCAACTCGATGTAGCGCAGGACCCGCTCCTGCTGCTCGCGCGAGATGACCGGTCCAATCTGCGTGCCGGGGGCCAGCCCGGCGCCCAGCCGCGATTTGCCCGCCCGCTCGGCCAGCGCGGAAACGACCTCGTCGAAGTGATCCTGGTGCACGAACAGCCGGCTGCCGGCGTTGCAGGCCTGGCCGGTGTTGTAGTAGATGGCCTGGAAGGAGCCAGAAACCGCAGCCTTCAGGTCGGCGTCGGGCAGGATGATGTTGGCCGACTTGCCGCCCAGCTCAAGCGTCGCTCGCTTCAGGGCCCGGCCGGCCTTGGCGCCAATTTCTCGACCCACTTCGGTAGACCCCGTGAAGGCGATCTTGTCCACTCCCGGATGGTCGACCAGCGCCGCACCGGTTTCGCCATCGCCGGTGAGAACGTTTAGGACGCCGGCGGGAAAGCCCGCCTCCAGGGCCAGTTCTCCGAGGCGCAGCGCGCTGAGCGGAGTCTGCTCGGCCGGCTTGAGCACGACCGTGCAGCCCGCGGCCAGCGCTGGTCCGAGCTTCCAGGCCGCCATCAGCAGCGGGAAATTCCAGGGAATGATTTGCGCGCAGACGCCGACCGGCTCCTTGCGCGTGTAGCAGTGGATCCCGGGCTGATGCACGGGGATGGTCTCGCCGAAGATCCGCTCCGGCCAGCCGGCGAAGTGCCGGAAGTGCTCGATCGTCGCCGCGACATCCACAACCTGGGCCAGCTTGAGGGGCTTCCCGGCGTCGAGCGATTCGAGCTCGGCCAGTTCGTCGGTGTGCGCCTCGATCAGGTCGGCTAGGCGGTTGAGCAGGCGGGCGCGCCCGGCGGCAGGGAGCGTCGGCCAGGCGCTGTCCTCTAGCGCGCGACGGGCCGCCGTGACGGCCCGGTCCACGTCCTCAGGCCCGGCTTGCGCCACGTCGGTGATGGCGCGGCCGGTGCCAGGATCGATCGTCGCAAACGTTGCTCCCGACGACGCCGGCACGTGCTCCCCGTCGATCAGGAGCAACTGGGCGCGGCTGACGAAATCTCGGGCGGGGGCGGACAACTCAACGGGCAGGGCGGTGGCGGACATTCGGGCCTCCTCTAGGGACTAGGGGGTCAGGACGATCTTTAGGGCCTCACGCTTGTCGTAAATCGCGTAGGCCTCGGCGGCATCGTCGAGGGGCAGGTGATGGGTGACCAGCGGCGCCGGGTCGAGGGTTCCGGCGGCCAGCATCCCCAGTACCCGGTCGACATGGCCAATCACATTGGCGTGGCCCGTCTTCAGCGTCAGGGCCTTGATCCACACCAGTCCCATGTGGACCTGGCAGGGTTCGGCATAGACGCCAATGGCCACCACTGTGGCCGCCTTGCGAGCCAGACGCAGGGCAAGGTCCAGGGCATCCGGATGACCGACCGCATCTATGACGCCGTCCACGCCGCGCTTCTCGGTGAGTGACCGAACCACGTCGCGTGGGCTCTCTTCGGTCAGGTGGACGGGGACCGCGCCGAACTGGCGAGCCATGTCCAGGCGCTGGGGCACGCTGTCGATGGCGATCACCGGACCCACGCCGGCGGCCAGCGCCACCTGGACCGCGCACAACCCGACCGGGCCGAGGCCGAGGACGGCCACGCTGTCCCCGGGCGCAGCGCCACTCTCGGCCACTGCGTGGTAGCCAGTGCCCATCACGTCGCCGGCGAACAGCGCGACATCATCGGAGACCGATTCGGGCACGCGGCGCAGAGTCAGGTTGGCCATCGGCACCAGGGTCCGGTCGGCCTGCGTGCCCTGCAGGTCACCCAGCAGCTCGCCGTGCCCGAACACCCGTGCGTGGTCGCACTTGTGGTAGAGCCCGCGCAGGCAGAAGAAGCAGGTCCCGCAGGCCGCGTGGTAGCAACCCAGGACGCGATCCCCGACGGCCACTCGGGTCACGTCCTCGCCGACCTCGGCGACCGTGCCCACGAACTCATGACCGATGGTGAAGCCGGGCGCGATCTTGACGCGGCCGTGGTAGATGTGGAGGTCCGAGCCGCAGATGCCGCTCGCGGACACGTCGATGATGGCGTCGTCGCGGGCCTGCAGGGTGGGTTCGGGCCGCTCGTCGACACGGACCTCGTGGGGGGCTTGGAAGGTGACGGCTCTCACGTCGGTCTAGTCCTCCTCGTAGCTGAAGAATCCGGCTCCGGTTTGTACGCCCAGGCGTCCCGACCAACCAAGCTGACGCAGCAACGGGGCGATCCGATAGCGCTCCTCGCCGCGCTCGACATACAGGGCATCGAGCACGGAGAGCAGGTGATCGAGACCGATCTGGTCGGCCCAGGCCAGGATCCCGCGCGGGTAGTTCAGGCCGTGGACCATTCCCGCGTCGATGTCCGCGGCGCTGCCCAGGCGCTCGCCCAGGGCAAAGGCGGCCTCGTTGACGACCTGAGCCACGATCCGACCCAGAATCAGCCCGGGGGCATCGTTCACCCACAGGGTGTGTTTGCCCAGGGAGGCGAAGAAGCGCTCGGCGGCCGTGGCGGCCGACTGCGCACTGTCCGGGCCCCGGGTCAGCTCGACCAGGTGACTCGCTTGCAGCGGCGGCAGCGCGTGGAAGCCCACGGCGGAGCCGCCCGGGTCCACCGCGGCCAGTGACCCGGCCGACAGACAGATGGCCTGCGGTGCCCCTTGGAGTGGCGCGCCGACCTCGACTCCGCCGGTCAGGTCGAGGATCAGCTCCGGCGTGGCCAGGGACTCAGCCTCGAGCGGGTCGGCCACCGCCCAGCCGGCTTCGGCCGCCGCGTCGCGCAGGTCCTCGGCCAGGGTCGAGTCGCCGGCGATTACCACGAGACCACTTCCGCCCTTCGCCGGCAAGGGATCCGGATCAGGCGGCCGGTACTCGCCCCCCTCCGGATACTCGTAATACCCGCGCCCCGCCTTGCGGCCCAGGCGCCCGGCGGCAATCGTCCTGACGGTGATCGGCGAGGGGCGCCAGCGCGGCTCGCCGAAGCTCTGTTCGTAGAACGAGCGGGCGACGTCGAAGCCGACGTCGATGCCGACCAGATCCATGACCTCGAACGGCCCCATGCGGAAGCCACCGCCCTGACGGACCGCGCGATCGATGTCCTGCAGGCTGGCGATACCCTCCTGAAAGAGCTTCAGCGCCTCCAACCCGAAGGGTCGGTTGCAGCGATTGACGATGAACCCGGGGCCGTCGGCGGCAATGATGACCTGCTTGCCCATCGCCTCCCCGACGGCACGGGCCACCGCTACGGCGCGATCCGAGGACTCGATCCCCGCCACGACCTCGAGCAGAGCCATCACCGGCGGCGGGTTGAAGAAATGCATGCCCACCACGCGGGAGGCGTCGCCGGCCGCGCTGGCCAGGGCCGTGACGAGCAGGGAGGAGGTGTTGGTGGCCAGAACGCACTCCTCGTCGACGACCTCGGCCAGAGCGGCGAACAGCTCCCGCTTAACGTCGAAGCGCTCAGGAGCCGCCTCGATGACGAGCCCACACTCGGCCAGATCGCCAAGTGCGGCGACGGGCTCCAGGGCCGCCGCGGCGCGGTCGGCCTCCTCAGCGCTGACCCGCCCCCGCGCGGCGCTGCGCTCAAGCTGCGCACGGATGCGCGTCGCGCCCCGCTCCAGGGCGTCGGGGTCGGGGTCGTGAAGGAGAGCGCGCGCGCCGGTGCGGCAAGCCAGCTGCGCGATCCCGGCACCCATCGTGCCCGCGCCGACCACGCCGATCACGCTCGGAACCGCGACCGCTGGAGCGGCCCCGGAGGCGGAGAGCTCAGTCACTGGCCCGGCAATCAGGAGGGCACCAGGGCGTTGATCCCCGTGAGGGCGCGCCCGATGATCAGCTTCTGAATCTGCGAGGTCCCCTCGTAGAGCGTGGTCACCCGGACATCGCGGAAGTAGCGCTCGACCGGATGGTCATCCACGTAGCCTGCGCCGCCGTGAACCTGGATCGCAGTGTTGGCGCACTTCACCGCTGCCTCCGTGGCGTACAGCTTGGCGATTGAGGTCTCCGTGGTGCTCGGCTTTCCGGCGTCCTTGAGGTACCCGGCGCGGTAGACGAGCATCCGCGAGGCGTCGGTCTCGACCTTCATGTCGGCGATCATGGCCTGAACGAGTTGGAAGCTGGCGATGGGCCGTCCGAACTGCTGCCGCTCCTTGGCGTAGTTGACCGATTCCTCCACGCAGCCCTGGCAGATGCCCACGCAGCCGGCGGCCACGCTGTAGCGCCCGGAATCCAGCGAGCTCATGGCGACCTTGAAGCCATCGCCGACCTGGCCGAGCATGGCGTCCTCGGGGACCTCGCAGTCGCTCAGCGAGATGGAAGCGGTGTCTGATGCCCGGAGGCCCATCTTGTGGTGGATCTCCTGAGGCTGGAAGCCCGGATTGCCCTCGGTCTCGACCAGGAAGCAGGCCAGTCCGCGGTGACCTTGGTCGGGATCGGTCTGGGCGAAGATCATCGCCACCTTCGCGTGGTTGCCCAGCGAGATCCACATCTTGGCGCCGTTGATCACCCAGCCCGAGTCGGTCTTCTTGGCCCGCGTGCGCTGATTGGCCGCGTCTGATCCCGTGTCGGGCTCCGTGAGACCGAAGCACCCGAGCCATTCGCCTGAACACAGCTTGGGCAGATAGCGCTGCTTCTGCTCCTCGGTGCCCCAGCGCATGATGGCTGAGCAGACCAGCGAGGTCTGGACCGAGATGACCGTGCGCATGGCGGAATCACCGCGCCCGATCTCCTCGACGATGAGCCCGTAGGTCAGGTAATCGAGTCCGGCGCCGCCGTACTCCCGGGGCACGATCGCTCCCAGATACCCCTGGTCGGCGATCTTGCGGACCAGGTCCAGGTCGAAATGCTCGTTGCGATCGTTCTCCCGGGCTTGGGCGACGATCTCGTTGTTTGTGAACGAGCGCGCCGTCTCCTGGATCAGGCTCTGCTCGTCGGTGAGTGCGAAGTCCATGGCCGAGAACCTACATCAGCGTCGCCTCGGCTGAGCCCCCGTGCCGGTCCGCCCGGGCATCGCGACCCGGGCACCGCGCCCCGGCACCGCGGCCCGGTCCTCGCCGAAACGGCAAGAACCGGGCCGATGGCCCGCGGGGGAGCCGTGGCCTTGCGGGTCAGCCAGTCGGCAGCGAGACGAGCGGGGTCGGAGCCGCGTACACCGTCACGCCGGGCGAGGCGCCGCCCAGGTTGTTCGGGCCGCCGGTGATCCGGGCCCGGAACTGCTTGGCTCCGGCGCTTCCGAACGTCCATCCGAACGAGAACGCGGAGCCGTGATGGACCACGCGCGTCTCGACCGTATGCCAGTCACCGTCGGAGCCGAACTTCTGCAGGTAGATCACGTGACCGGTCTTGTCCGGCGACACTGTGCCGGTGAACGTGATGTGACCGCCAACGGTCGAGGTCGTCGAGCTGGCGCTCATCGTCACCGCGTCCTGGACACCCTCGAACAGCTGGGCGGTGTCCCGCCGGGGGGTGGTCAGAGTCCGCACCTGGTAGTACTCGTTCGTCGAGCTCTGGACCGTGAACTGGTAGCCGCCAGAGGGACCGGTGACGGTCGACTGAAGCTCACGGAAGGAGCCGTGGTTCGGGACGTGCCCGAACAGTTGCACGGTGGTGCCGGGCTGCAGCGCGGCGGTGCCCCCGGGCGCATTCAGCGTTCCCGAAATGGTGGCCGGCGAGCCGTTCCGCACGATCGGATCACTGCTGGCGATCGTGAACCCC
>JBDTEE010000160.1:0-5579 GCA_039922645.1 Solirubrobacteraceae bacterium
CGGCCGTGGTGGCAGCGCCGGCCGTGGTGGCAGCGCCGGCCGTGGTGGCAGCGCCGGCCGTGGTGGCAGCACCGGCCGCGCCGGCGGCGAGGCCAATCCCCGCCCCCATCGTGGCGACTACGATCGCGGCTCGTCTCAGCCCGCCGGACATCTTCTTCTGAATATCGGCCGGGGAAACGCAGCGCCGAAGCTGTCCGGGCGGAAGCGGGCATTCGAGAACAGGCGCGAATCGGTCATCGGCACATTGGCTCCAGAGGCAGGGAGCAGGTACAGCGCGTACTCAATCGTTCTCCGGACGGACTGTGCCTCGGGTGGATGGGGCTCCGGTGGAGCCTCCGTCCCAAACATGCGATATCTGCAAGTTTGGGACGGAGACCCCCGTGGCGAGGGTCCCGGACCTGAGGGCATCGAGGGCGCGGGTTATTCTCCGGCGCTCCCGAGAGCGTCATGAGGAGCCCGCCTTGCCTGAGGTCGAAGCCCACATAACCGGCACGGTCTGGAAGATCGAGGTCGAGGTCGGCGACAGCGTCGCGGAGGGCGACACGGTCGTGATCCTGGAATCGATGAAGATGGAGATGCCGGTCGAGGCCGAGGATCCGGGCGTCGTCAAGGAGATCCGTTGTAGCGAGGGTCAGTCGGTGTCCGAGGGCGACACGCTGGTTGTGCTCGAATGAGGCTCCTGTGAGCCCCGAGGCGAGCCAAGGACAGCTGCTGATCGACGAGCCCGCCTCAGGGGTCGTCCGTCTAACGATCTCCAATCCCGACAAGAGCGGCGCGCTGGACCACGCCATTCTCGACCGGTTCGCCACGCTACTGCCCACGCTCGAGGCTCACTGCGTCTTGATCACCGGCCAGGAACGGATCTTCTCCGCCGGCTATGACATCGGTGATCTGGGTGGGCGGGAACCGATTATGTTCGCCGATGAGGCCGAGAAGTTGGTCGCCCACCCTTTTGCCGCCGCCATCGACGCGATCGAGGCCTACCCGTACCCGACCCTGGCCGCGCTCAACGGCCACACCATCGGTGGCGGCCTCGAGCTTGCCCTGTCCTGCGACCTGCGCATTGGCGCGCGCCCGATCAAGCTCGGTATGCCTCCGGCCAAGCTCGGGCTCGTTTACTCGCACACGGGAATCCGCAAGTTCATCGACGCGATCGGCGCGCCGCGCACCCGTGAGCTGTTCCTGCTCGGTCGGAATATCGACGCCGGCGAGGCACGGGCGTGGGGCCTGGTCAACTCGGTCTGTGAACCTGAGGAGTTGGCAGAGGCGGCGCTGGCCGTGGCCCGCGAGTTGGCCGGCAACGCCCCCCTGGCCCAGCGTGGAAACAAACGGGTCATCCGGGCCGTACTCGAAGCGCAGGCCAGCATGGCCCCCGAGGTGGAGCAGGAACTGATCGAGCTGCGCCGGGCCTGCTTTGCCTCCGACGACTTCCGCGAGGGCGTCCGCGCCTTCGCCGAGAAGCGTCCACCGGAGTGGAAAGGCCGCTGAGGGCTACGCCCTAGGACCCGAGCGAGGCCAACCGCTCGGCCGCCTGGGCGATGACCTCGCGGCGCTTGCAGAAGGCGAACCGGACCAGCGTCGACGCGGCCTGCTTGTCGTCGTAGAAGACGCTGGTCGGGATCGCCACCACGCCGCAGCGCTCGGGCAGCTCGCGCACCACCTCACGCAGCGTCGGCACCCCGGCCAGCGGGGCGTACTGGTTCTCGCCTGAGCGCAACGCGGCGACGGCAGCCTCGATTGCCTCGGGCGGACCATCGGTGTCGGGAAACCCCTGGCCGAGGTTGATCGCTCCGGTGCTCTCAGCCAGGGCCGACATCTCGGTGAAGATCGTCGTCCCCAGTCCGGCGAGGCGGGCGGCACGGCGCGGCATCGTCGGCGCGTGGGGCCGCGGCTACTCGGCCTGCGCGCGAGCTCGAAGCTGCGCCTTGTGCGCGCGCTTGCCCGCCTGGTAGTCAGCCAGAGCCTGGGCGGAGTCGACGTCCCCGAGGGTGGGGTGACCGGGGACGAGGTCGGCCGCGGCGGCGACGCCGAACCGCTTGGCCAGGACCGCCCCGATGGCCTTGACCTTCATCTCCCCAAAGCCCGGTAGCGCGGCCAGGTTGGCCCGGAGCGCAGCGGCATCGGCGGCGTCGGTCCAAACCCGCGCGGCGTCGCCGTCGTACTCATCGCGGACGTGGGCGGCGAGATCGTGCACGCGCTTGGCCATCGAGCCCGGAAAGCGATGGATCGCCGGGCGCTCGCGGAAGATCGCATCCAGATCAGCGTCGGCCACGGTGGCGGCGTCGATCGCGCCGAGCCGCTCGCGCAGGACCAGCGGACCTGAGAACGCCTTCTGAACGGTCACCTGCTGATCGAGCACGAACCCGATCAGGAGGGCCATCGGGTCGGTGGCGATCAGCTCGTTGGCCGCGTCGAGGTCGGTGAAGTGCAGACGGTCGGGCACGGTCAGTAGAGGCCTTCCCCACGGGCGTAGCGAGCTGCGCGCTCGCGATCATAGCGCTCGGCGTCGAGGCCGCCGTCGGTGAGCAGGCGCAGGATCGCTCCCGAGGAGGGCAGCTGGGAGCGTTCGATGTGACGCTCGGGGTCCCAGAGCTCGGACCGGATCAGTGCCTTGGGGCACTGCGTGTACGCCTCCTCGACCGAGACCAGGATGCCCAGCCTGGGCACCTTGCCGTCGACCGCGCACGGCTCCAGGAGCTCGCGGTCATCGGTGATCACGGCGCGCCCGTTGACCCGGAAGGTGTCGCCGACGCCCGGAATCATGAACAGCAGCGCAATCCGGTCGTCGGTCAGCAGGTTGGTCAGCGTGTCGGCAATCCGGTTGCCGGGCCGCTCGGGGAGCAGCAGCGTCCGTTCGTCCAACACTCGCACGAACCCCGCCGGGTCGCCCCGCGGGCTGACGTCGAGCCCGCCCTCCGCGAGTGCGGTCCCGACGCACACGAACGGCGAGGCCTCGATGAACTGCCGCGTAAGCTTGTTTACGTGGTCGGCGAGCTTGGCCACCACCTGCGTGGTCGGACCGCCTCCGATGATCTCGCGCAGCTGTGCCTCGTCGGTGATCCGATGCACGGTTTCGATCATGCGCGTGACGATAGCTGGGCGCTGGGCGTTCTGAAAGCCGTCCGGACCGCCCTCTAGCGTACCGCCCCATGCCGCCGCTGATCACCCGCGAGGAAGCGTTGCGCTTGGGCGAGATCGAAGATCTCGAGCGGGTCGAGGCCCTCGTCCAACGAGCCTGGGAGGCCCGAGTCGAGTGCTTCGCCGACTCCACCGACATGTGCTCGCTGGTCAATGCCAAGTCCGGCGGTTGCGCCGAGGACTGCGGGTTCTGCGCCCAGAGCAAGTACGCCGAGGCCGAGACACCGATGCACGCCATGATGGAGCCCGATCAGATCCTCGAGCACGCCCGCGCGGCCGAGGCGGCCGGCGCGCACCGCTTCTGCATGGTCACCCAGGGCCAAGGCCTGTCAAGGCGGGATTTCGAGAAGGTGCTGGCCGGCGCCCGCCTCGTCGCCGAGCACACCAATCTCAAGCGCTGCGCTTCGATCGGGCACATGTCCGTGGCTCGGGCTCAGGCGCTCAAGGAAGCCGGGATCCAGCGCGTTCATCACAACGTGGAGACGGCCGAGTCCTACTACCCGGAGGTCTCCTCCACGGTCCGCTACGAGGGTCGGCTGCGCACCATCGATGCCGTCCGCGAGGCCGAGCTCGAGACCTGCGTGGGAGGCATCCTCAACCTGGGTGAGACGCGAGCGCAGCGGGTGGAGATGGCCTTCGAGCTGGCCGCCATCAACCCCACGAGCGTCCCCATCAACCTGCTCAACCCGCGCCCGGGGACGAAGTTCGGTGACCGTGAGCCACTGGACCCATGGGAGGTCGTCAAGTGGATCGCGATCTTCCGCCTGATCCTGCCCGAGGCGCTCTTCCGGCTCTGCGGAGGGCGGGTCGAGAACCTTGGCGAGATGCAGGCCACGGCGGTCCGCGCGGGACTCAACGGAGTCATGATGGGCAACTTCCTGACCACGCTGGGCAACACACCCGAGGAGGACAGGAGCATGTTCGAGGCGCTGGGGTTGAACGTGGCCCCGCAGGCCGACAACGGTTCCAATCCACGACCCGATAACCGCTCCGGCTGGCTGACCGGGGAGACGCCCGACCTTGTCTCGGCTGCGCTCGACGAGCCATCGCCGGCGCCGGCCGCACTCGAGATCCGTCTTTGGGACCCCTCCGCCCAGCTGCGCTTCACGGCCAAGCGCTCAGTGCCGCGCCGGCCTGATGGAGCGCCCAACCGGGCTCCGCATCAGAGGCTAAGCCCGGCGCCCCATCAGGGCGCGCCCAACCGGACCCCGAGCGGGCCCTCCCCCACGCGGCACGCGGCATGATCGAGCTCGAGGCGCGTCTGGCCGAGCTCCGGGCCCTGGGCCTGCAGCGCCGGACGCGGCTCGTGAGTGGACCTCAGGGCCCGCACATCGTCCTGGACGGCAAGCCCGTTCTCCTGCTCTGCTCCAACAACTACCTGGGGCTGGCCGATCATCCGCGGGTGCGCGAGGCGGCCGCCGAGGCGGCCATGCGCTGGGGCGTCGGAGCCGGAGCCTCGCGCCTGGTGTCGGGAACGATGACCGTCCATCGCCGCCTGGAGGAGCGTCTGGCCGCGTTCAAGGGACGCCAGAGCGCGCTTCTGTTCGGCTCGGGCTATCTGGCCAACGCGGGCACGATCGCAGCACTGGCCCGACCCGGGGACGTGATCTTCTCCGACGAGCTCAACCACGCCTCGATCATTGACGGCTGCCGGCTATCGCGGGCCGACGTGTTCGTCTATGACCACTGCGACCTGGAACACCTCGAGTGGGGCATCGTCAAAGCCGAGGACCGCGGGGCTCTGATCGCCACCGACAGCGTGTTCTCGATGGACGGGGATGTGGCGCCGCTGGCCGAGATCGTCGAGCTGGCGCAGCGCTATGGGCTCCGGACCCTGGTGGACGAGGCCCACGGCACCGGCGCGCTGGGGCCGGGGGGTCGCGGGGCACTGGCCGAAGCCGGGCTCGAGGATCAGGTTGACGTGATCGTGGGCACGCTGGGCAAGGCCCTTGGCTCCTACGGAGCGTTCGTGGCCTGTGACGAGGTGATGGCTCGCTACCTCGTCAACGCCGCGCGTACGTTCATCTTCTCCACCGCGCTGCCGCCGCCGGCGGCGGCCGCTGCGCTAGCCGCCCTGGGCGTGCTAGAAGCCGAGCCACGGCGGGTCCAGCGGCTGGCCGCCAACGCCTCGGCCCTGGCCTCGGCGCTTGGCGCCGAGGGCTTCACGGTGGGCAGCTCGCGGACTCAGATCCTGCCGCTGGTCATCGGCGATGCCGCCCAGACCATGCGGATCTGCGAGCTCGCGCTCCGCGGAGGAATCTTCGCCCAAGCCATCCGGCCGCCCACCGTTCCCGCCATGATCTCGAGGTTGCGCCTGGCCGTGATGGCCACGCACCACGAGGCGGAGCTGGCCGGCGCCGCCCGAACCCTGGCCGCTGCCGCCCGCAGCGCCGGCTTTGACCCCGCGCGGTCAGCGCGGCAACTGGCGGCCGAAACCCGGG
>JBDTEE010000161.1:0-5471 GCA_039922645.1 Solirubrobacteraceae bacterium
GCTGGCGGGGCTCGTAGAAGGTGATGGCCCGGCCGCTGCGACCCACCCGCCCGGTGCGTCCGATCCGGTGCACATAAACGTCCGGGGACGTTGGGACGTCGAAGTTGATCACGTGGGAGATGCCCGAGATGTCGAGCCCGCGGGACGCGACGTCGGTGGCGATCAACAGGGGCAGGCGCCCGTCCTTGAAGGAAATCATCACGCCGTCCCGCGAGCCCTGGCTCATATCGCCATGCAGGGCCTTGACGTTCATGCCCCGGTCGCGCAGCGAGCGGTACAGCTGGTCGCAGCGGATCTTGGTCCGCACGAAGACCAGCGCCTGTTCGGGGCGCTCGGCCTCGAGAACCGTGGCCAGCGCCTCGGGCTTGTCGCGCGCTGAGACCTCGAGGGCGAACTGCTCGACCGTGTCCACGGTGAGGGTGTCGTTCTTCACCTTGACCGTCACCGGGTTGTAGAGGTACTGGTCGGCCAGCCGCCGGATCTCGGGCGGCATGGTGGCCGAGAACAGGGCCGTCTGGCGACTGGCGGGCGTCAGGCTGAGGATCCGCTCAACGTCTTCGAGGAACCCCAGGTCGAGCATCTCATCGGCCTCGTCAAGGACCACGAAGCGGCAGGCGTGCAACATCAGCGAGTGGCGCGAGATCAGGTCCTTGACCCGGCCCACGGTGCCGACGACGACATGGCCGCCGGCGCGCAGCTGGGCCTGCTGGCTGCGAATGGGAGCACCGCCGAACACAGCCACGACATCGATGCCCTTGGCCTTGCCGTAGGCGCGCAGGGCCTGCGTGACTTGAATGCAGAGCTCGCGCGTCGGCGTGAGTACGAGCCCCTGGACGTCGCTTTCCCCTGGATCGACGTACTGGAGCATGGGCAGGCCGAAGGCAGCGGTCTTGCCCGACCCGGTCTGGGCCTGGCCGATCACGTCAAGCCCCTGGAGCAGCGGCGGGATGGCCTGCTCCTGAATCGGACTCGGTGTGTCGTACCCGACATCGCGTACGGCGGCGAGAATCTCTTCGGATAGGTCCAGCTCGGCGAACGTAGTCACGCAGCGAGACGATAGACGGCCCGCGGGGATTTGCACGGGCGCCGTCACGGCCTGCAGCGATTTATCTCCAAACCGGGCCGGGCCAGCACATGGCGTTGCTACTCTGAGGCACCGAATAATTCGCTTCCTCAGGAGTTTTGGAAATCAGGGTGAGCACGACCACCGACGACAACCCAATCGACGCCTACGTATGGCGGATCAGCGCCGTGGTGATCATCGGTTCGATCATGTCCATCCTCGACACGACGATCGTCAACGTCGCGCTGGACACGCTCGGGCGTGAGCTTCACGCCACGATCGCCAACATCCAGTGGGTGGCCACCGGCTACATGCTGGCCCTGGCCGCGGTGATCCCGGTCACCGGGTGGGCCGCCCGGCGGTTCGGGGCCAAGCGCGTCTACCTGGTTTCCCTGGTCCTGTTCACCGCCGGCTCGGCCCTCTGTGGCCTGGCCACATCGAGCACCGAGCTGATCCTGTTCCGCGTGCTGCAGGGCGTGGGCGGAGGAATGATCCTCCCCATCGGCCAGCTCATGATGGCCGAGGCCGCCGGGCCCAAGCGCATGGGCCGGGTAATGAGTGTGGTCGCCGTGCCGGCCATGCTGGCGCCAGTCCTCGGGCCGACGATGGGGGGCCTGATCCTCGAGAACGCCAGCTGGCGGTGGATCTTCTACGTCAATCTGCCGATCGGGATCATCGCCGTGATCGCCGCGCTGCGCTTTCTGCCCACGGTCGCTCGCCAGCGCACCGAGCGCCTTGACTTCCTGGGCCTGGCTCTGATGGCCACCGGAGTGCCACTCATCACCTATGGCCTCACCGAGGTCGGGGTGAGCGGCGGCTTCACCTCGGCGAAGGTCGTGATCCCCTTCTTCGCCGGTCTGGCCCTGGTGACGGTTTTCACCCTGCACGCGCTGCGCATCCCCCGCCCGCTGCTCAACGTGCGGCTCTATCGCCGCCCCTCGTTCTCCTCCGCCTCGATCGCCATGTTCTGCATCGGTGCGGCGCTGTTTGGAGGCATGATCCTGCTGCCCTACTACTGGCAGGCGATTCGCCATGAGAGTGTCGTCACCACCGGACTGCTGACCGCGCCTCAGGGGCTGGGCGCCGCCCTGATCATGCCCCTGTCGGGGAAACTCAGCGACCGCTTCGGCGGCGGTCCGCTGTCACTGCTCGGGGTGATCATCATCTCGGTGGCCACGCTGCCGTTCGCCTTGATCGGCGCCCATACCTCGATCCTCTGGCTGTGCATCGCCATGGTGGTGCGAGGGATGGGCATCGGCTTTGCCTTCATGCCCGCGATGGCGGCGGCCTTCGCCTCGCTGAAGCGCAGTGAGCTCTCTGACGCCACCCCTCAGCTGAACGTGTTGCAGCGCGTGGGGGGATCGATGGGCATCGCCCTCTTGACGGTGGTCCTGCAGCGCTCGCTCGTCGGGAGTCACACGCTGGCCGCCCAGGCCTCGGCCTACGGCACGGCGTTCTGGGCGTCGATCGGGTTGACCGTGGCCGCGGTCATACCCTGCGTGATCCTGATGCGGACCGAACGGGCCGCCCGCCGGGCGCGAACCGTGGGGGCCACGCCCGGGGATGACGTCCTGGCCGAGCCGGTCGCGGCATGAACACGCTGAGCACCCCCGACCCGGCCGCCGAGGGCCCACCGGCCGAGCTTGATCCCCAGGCCGAGGTCGGCCGAGCCTTCAAGGCAGCGATGGGCTCGGTCCGGCGCCTGCGCGGCCGCGAGACCCAGCAGCTCGGGCGCCTCAGTCACGCGCAGTACGGATTGCTCTTCGGCCTGGCCGAGCAGCCCGAGCTACCGGCCAGCCAGCTGGCGGCAATCGCCGATCTGGCGCCCGGAACGGCCACTCAGATGCTCGATCACCTGGAGTCCCACGGCCTGGTCAAGCGCGTGCGCTCGGAGCGCGACAAACGCGTGGTGCTGGTCTCACTCACCGAGCGCGGCGGCGAACTCGTCCGGGAGCGTCGAGCGCGTCTCGAGGGGCGCTGGCAGGAGGCGCTGTCGGGCTTCAGCGACGCCGAGCTGCGCACGGCGGCCACGGTGCTCGATCGTCTAAGCGAGCTGTTTGACGGCTTCGAGGAACGCGACTAGCCGCGCAGCGAGACGACGCCGTCCAGATGCGGCTTGCCCCGCTTGGCGTCGCGGACGCCGAACCTGATCTCATCGCCATCCTGCGCTTCGGCGAACTGCACCGTGGCCGGGAGCAGGATCGGGCGCCGAAAGGCCACCGAGACGGTGAACGCGCCGGGCAACTCGGTGGCCAGCGCGGCCAGGCACCGGGCCTTTGTCCACATGCCGTGGGCGATCGCGGTCGGGAAGCCGAACAGCCGGGCCGAGAGGGGATGAACGTGGATCGGGTTCAGATCACCTGAGACGGCGCCGTAGCGGCGGCCCAGATCTCCGGGCAGACGCCACGTCGCGGTGGCGGGCAGCTCAGCGTCTGAGCCCGGAGCAATCGCCGGTCCGGAGGCCGACTCATCTCCGTGCCCGCGGCGCAGGTTGACCGACTCCTCCTCCCAGACCAGCTCCTCGCCGACGCGGGCCTCGGTGCGCAGGGCGAACTGCGACCCGCTGGGATGGGGCTCGGGATCGGTGGCCCATACGCGGAGCCCGAGAACTTCACCGGCGCCGACGGGGCGGTGCTGGACGATCCGGTTGGCGATGTGAACCAGACCGATGGCCGGATAGGGGAAGTCGCCGCTGGTCATGAGGGCCAGCTGGAGCGGGAAGGCCAGCATGTGGGGGTAGGTGGGCGGAAGCATGTCGGAGAGGGTGAATCCGCACACGCGGTCATAGGCCGTGAGCCGCTCGCGATCAGTCTCGACATCAGTCAGGGTGAGCGTCCGGTCCGGAATCCCCCCGCCGCCACCGCCCACGAAGGGCAGGCGTGAGGCGCCGGGAATCATGGCCACACTGGCCCGCGCGAACAGCGCCAGCATCCTGGGGCTCCGGTTCAGCTCGGCGTCGGCCATCGCGCTCACGCCCCGATCAGGCTCTGGCCGCAGACCCGGACGATGTTGCCGGTCACGCCGCCCGATCTGGGGCTCGCATACCAGGCGATCGTCTCGGCCACGTCGACCGGCAGGCCGCCCTGGGAGAGGCTGTTCATGCGGCGACCGGCCTCCCGGATGGCGATCGGCATGGCGCCGGTCATCTGGGTCTCGATGAAGCCCGGAGCGACCGCATTGATGGTCACCCCACGCTCGGCCAGCGCGGGAGCAAACTCCTGCACGATGCCGATCACCCCGGCCTTGGAGGTCGAGTAGTTGGTCTGGCCCGCGTTACCGGCGATGCCGCTGATCGAGGACACGCAGACGATTCGCCCACCCGGGCGCACCGCCTGGCGTTCGAACAGCTCCCGATCGATCCGCTGCGGAGCTGTGAGGTTTATGGAGATGACCGTGTCCCAGAGATCCTCGCTCATGCGGCCGAGCGTTTTGTCGCGGGTCACGCCGGCGTTGTGGACCACGATGTCCACACCCTGGTGGAATTCGAGCAGGTGCGAGGCGATTTCCGCTGGAGCGTCCTCGGCAGTGATGTCGGCGGCCAGCACCGATCCGCCGATCTCGGTCATGCCCTGGGTCAGCTCCTGGCTCATGGCCGGCACGTCGAGTCCGACCACGTGCGCACCGTCGCGGGCCAGCACGGCCGCGATGGCGGCGCCGATGCCGCGGGCGGCGCCGGTGACCAGGGCCACCTTGCCGGCCAGCGGACGCTCCCAGTCGATCGCGTCACTGTCATCGCTCACCGCCGCCGCTATGCGGACCACCTGGCCCGAGACGAAGGCCGACTTGGGAGCCAGGAAGAAGCGCAGGGTCGACTCCAGCTCTGACTCGGCGCCCGGGCGCACGTAGATCAGCTGCGCGGTGGCGCCCTTCTTGACCTCCTTGCCGATCGCCCGCTCGAGCCCCTCCAGGGCGCGCTGGGCGATCGCCTCAGGGGGCGCGCCGCAATCCTCAGGCGGGGTGCCGAAGATGATCACGCGGCCATTGGTCATGACCCGCCGGATGCTGGGCCGAAGGAAGGCCCAGGCTTCCTTCAACTGACCGCTGGAGCGAATCCCGGTGGCATCCAGGACCAGCGCCTTGAAGCGCTGCTCGCCGGCGGCTTCCGGGTTCCACACGCCGGCGTCCAGCTGGGCGTCGGCGGCGGCGCTATGCAGGGGCTCGTCCATCGGCGTGAAAGCCTCAGCGCCGATCGAGGCCAGGATCTCGGTCAGCTGCGCGGCCAGCCGCGAGTCGGCGGCGGCGCCGAGCAGCACCGGCCCGTCGATCACCGGCTGGCCCGGCGCGTGGCGCTGCAGCCGGGGTGGGTTGGGCAGGCCGATCCGCTTGGTGACAATCCGGCCGATCGGCGTGTTGACGAGTTGTTGGTAGCGGTCGGCCATCAGCGGGCCTCCATGATCGCGGTGACTCC
>JBDTEE010000162.1:0-4329 GCA_039922645.1 Solirubrobacteraceae bacterium
CGGAAGGGTGTCCTGATGCTCGGGGTGCCGTTGATCGCGGCGTCGACGCCGGCGCCGACCTGGTGGGCGCACGACTCCGCGTGCGCGTGGACGGCGGCGTGGCTGACGGTTCGTGGCCGGACGTTCCTAGGCCAGCGTGAAGTGCTCAGCCGTCCCGAATGGTCGGGTCAGTTGCACTGGCAAGATCGCAACAACTTCAAACGCTCCGGTCATCGACCGGACCTGGTGGCGTGGCGTGACTCGTCGACGTTTGCGATCGAGGTGGAACTCGCCGGCAAATCGCGGCCCCGGCTGGACGCGATCCTGAAGCTGCACGACGACTGGATCCTCGGCGGCAATACAGGCGGGGTGATCTACATGGGGCTCCTGGGGTGATCGTAGGTGAGGTCGCGCGGACTTCGGACCTGATTCCCCTGGTCTGAGCAGCTTTTCCCGCTCAGTGCGGGGCGCTGTCGAGACGCGCACGGGTTCGGATCGTAGGTTCGAGATGTCTGAAGTCCGAACTGGAGGTCCTCACCGTGCGCGTCTGCGCCGCATTCTCTCGTCTGCTGTGCCTGCCCGGGGTGTGGGTACGCGACGTCTGTTTCGAGCCTGACCGGGTGATCGTGACCGTCGCGCTGCGCCGTCGACGGCTGCTGTGCCCGGAGTGCGGCTATTCCACGCCGCACAGGGAGAACGAGCAGGATCACGACTCCTCGTGGCGGCATCTCGATCTCGGGGTCTGGCGGCTCGTGATCCGCGCCCGGCTCAGACGCGTGCGCTGCCCGGAGCACGGCGTTCTGGTCGAGGGCGTGCCGTTCGCCCGTCCGGGCGCCAGGTTCACCCGCGATTTCGACGATCTGATCGCCTGGCTGGCGACGAAGACCGACAAGACTGCGACCTGCCGGTTGACCCGGATCGACTGGCGCACCGTCGGCAACGTGATCAAGCGGGTCGCTGAGGAGCAGCTCGACGGCGACCGTCTGGACGGCCTGTTCGAGGTCTCGATCGACGAGGTCGCGTGGCGAAAAGGACATAGATACCTCACGCTCGTTGCCGATCATCAGACCAGCCACGTCGTGTGGGGTTGCGAAGGGAAGGGACAGGCCGCCGGCGAGCAGTTCTTCGACGCGCTCGACCCACCACCCGCCGAGCCGACGTCGGCGAGCGCGCCCTGGGAGCCTGAGCCGGTGCTGATGGTCCCGTTCGGCCCAGCGCCGACAGTCCCCGCCGGCGCTGGGATCCCCGCCGGCTGGCTCGAGCCTGGCGTTGACCTCGACCCGGGCCTGTTCGCGCGCGCCTCGAGGCTGACCGCGGTCTCGATGGACATGACCGGCGGGTACGCCGCCGCCGTCCGCGCCCGCGCGCCTCAAGCCGAGATCGTGATCGACAATTACCACGTCGTCGCGTTGGCGACCAAGGCGCTGGACGAGGTCCGCCGCGCGCATTGGAACGAGCTGCGCGGCCAGGGCGACACTGCCGCCGCCCGCCAGTTCAAGCACGACCGCTGGGCGCTGTTGAAGAACCCCGGCCAGCTGAGCGAGCAGCAAGCCGCCGTCCTTGCGCAGATCCAGGCTGGTGGCGGGAACGTCGCGCGTGCCTGGGCGATGAAGGAGATGGTCCGCGCGATCTTCGCCAAGGGCCTCACCGTCGAGCAGGTCGCCGGGCTGCTCGACCAGCTGCTTGCCCGCTTCTCCCGCTGCCGGCTCGCGCCGTTCGTCCGGCTCGGCAAAACGATCCGCAAGCACCGATCGGGGATCCTCGCCGCGCGTCGGCTGAAGTTGAGCAATGCCAGAGCAGAGGCGCTGAACAACAAGGTCAAGCTCCTGGTCCGTCGTGCCTACGGGTTCCACTCCGCCCAGGCCGCCCTTGCACTCGTTCACCTCGTCTGCGGAGCGGTCACCGTCACACTCCCAGCCGAACGTGCGTTCGCGTGACCTCACCTACAACTACCCCAGGAGAGCCGAAAAACCTCAGCTCACCGGACATCGTTGAGCGGCTAGAAGGGCCCTGAAGAAGTGAGCTTGCGGGCCGCGCGCATGGCCGACAGTCGCGTCGTGGCGGCGCGGATTGTTGCGAGGTCCGCCATCAGAGCCGGGTTAGCGCGCTGGCGGTCGTCCTGAGCGGCTGATGGGAGCGGTTGACTGGTCTGGGGCGGCTCGCGGACCGATCTGGGAGCCGGTCACCCGGTCTCGACGGCGAGTTGACGGCCGATCGGGTTGAGGTTGACCAATGCGGCAGCCCAGCTCGCCTGGAGCCGGGCCTTGTCGCTGCCGATGTACCGCGATTTGCGGGCTCCGTAGCGGTGGGCCAGTAACCCGAGGAGCCGCTCGATCCTGGGCCGGGTATACCGTAGGTGCGCGGCGGTGTCGGGATCGTTGAGTGCTTGGCGGGCGACGATCATCAACTCTTCGTGCTCACCGAGGGCGATCTGGCGGCTCGGCCGGCCGGGACAACATTGGTCCTTCAATGGGCAGGCACCGCAGTGGGCTCGTGCGATCCGGGCGGTCCGTACCCCCTTCTTGGAGGTGGTGATCGTTGCGGTGTGCCCGGCCGGACAGGTGACCGTCCCCCCGGCCGGGTCGAGCTGGAAGTCGCGTTTGCCGACACGGTCCTCGACCACCGCACCGTCCGGGACCGGGGCGAGCACCTCCACATTGCGCTCGGCGAGCTCTGAACGCACGACACCGTTGCCATACGCGGTATCGCCCAGGATCCGCGGCGGCCGCCGGTCTGCGGGCTGGTTGTCGATCAGGTGCTTGGCCTGCGGGCCGTCGCTCTCACCGCCCGGGGCGACGTGCACGGTCATGATCAACGGCTCTGAGCTGTTGGTGACCGCGGCGGACAGCTTGTACCCATCAAACCGCGACTGGGAACTCTTGCGCCCGTGCTGCATCTCCGGATCGATCGTCGAGATGATCCTGCCCGACTTGGTGCCCCGGTGCAGTCGGGGAACACCGTCGGGATCGACATCGAAGTCCTGACCGACCAGATCGGCCAACAGCTCATGCGCGGCCTTGACCTCCTCGTCTTCGAGCAGCCCATCGGCCTGCTCGACCGCGAGCAAAGCACGTTGAGCGTCCTGCGCGACCCGGGTCAGCATCCGTTCGCGCTGCGCTTTGATCCGCCACTGACAGTCAGGCTTCTCACCCGGCCGGGCGTAGTCGAACTCCAACCTCGCCAGCAGCTCAGCACCCGCGTCCGCGTCAACGCCGCTCACCGCGTCGATCAGCTTGCGAACCCCGAACCGAACCAGCCTGACGGTGTCCTGGGTCGCGGCCGCCCCGAGCATTGGTGTCGAATCAACGATCTGCTCCAACGGGCCGTCCAGCATCCCCAACTCCTGAGCAAGCCGCAGCGTGTTCTCCAACGCCAGGCCTTCCTTCTTGTGCAACAACAACCGGGCACGGAACTTCGTCAACGATGTCGGATGCCAGCCGTGATGGTCGATCGGCAATCCCAGCGCGACCTTCCAGCGCAAATCCCAGCCCACACACTCCATCGCCTGCTCATCAGACGCACCCGTCCGGTGCTGCAACAACAGCACCTTCGCCAACTGTGACGGCGGGATCGACGGCCTGCCCATCCGCTCCGCATAGCACTCAGCGAAGTCTTCATCGCGAACAATCCGGTCGCCGTGCTGCTCCAGCAACGCGAAAAACGATCCCTCCGGCAACGGCCCCATCACCACCGCCGCATCAAACAACCCCACCTGAGCCGACCGAGTCTTGAGCATGCCCCGAATAGTCTTAAACCGGTCGGACAGACCCAGACTTTTTCAGGGGTCTTCTAGCTAGCTACTTCCCGCGGATAAAGTCACTC
The DNA here is from genome assembly GCA_039922645.1 of Solirubrobacteraceae bacterium. Taxonomy (GTDB): domain Bacteria; phylum Actinomycetota; class Thermoleophilia; order Solirubrobacterales; family Solirubrobacteraceae; genus Palsa-465. Next base: position 3,802 of record JBDTEE010000162.1, read on the forward strand.
ACCGCGTGAGCGAACGGCCTCGGAACCGCGATTTGTACAGTTGTGGCGGTTCTCCTATGTTGCGGTGCGTTGCTCCTGTTGTCCGTACAGGACTTTTTCCTCAGGAAGTAGCTAGGGATGCTCGCCCCGACCGTGTTCGCCGCCCAGCTCACAGCCGCTGCCGGGGTATGAGACCGAACTGCGGCTGGGGAAAGGGAACCGAGAGCGCCCGGTGCTTCAAACGCTCCCAGCGACCTCGGCGGTCACCTCACCCCAACCGCGTCAACGGCAGGATCACGGCTGTGGATCATCACGACCTCAAGCGCAGCGAGCAACGACCGCCCGTCCCGCTACGGTGCCGGCCAACCACATCCACCCAACTCTCACCACGGGCGGACCGACGAACTGGTCCGGTCAGCTCGCCACGATCCAGCAGACCACCGCCCGGCCCTACCGCGCCTACCCTGCTCAAAGAGCACTGCGGCAGATCCACCGGCTTCCCGCAGCGGCCGCCGAGCGGCTGCTGGATCGCTGGCTGGCGTGGGCTGG
>JBDTEE010000163.1:0-6576 GCA_039922645.1 Solirubrobacteraceae bacterium
TGCCCCGCAGCTGCTCATCGGCGTGACGGACGTTCAGACCCGTGCGGATGTGAACCTCAACCGACTCGTTGAACTTTGCGCTGCCCAGCTGCTTGACGAGCGCGATCGCCTCAGCGGGCGCGTACTCGCGTGAGCGGTCGAACCGCTGCTTGGCTTGGACGTAGGCCTTGCCGTGCTTGGCCATCAGGAGTGCCTCCGGAAACCCATTCGCTAGACCACCTCGACGCCCATGGAGCGAGCGGTGCCGGCAATGATGTTCGCCGCCGCCTCGATGTCATTGGCGTTGAGATCCTTCATCTTCTTCTCGGCTATTTCCTTCAGCTGGGCACGGGTGATCCGGGCCACCTTGTCACGGTGGGGCTCAGCCGAGCCCTTCTCGAGCGACAGGGCCTGCTTGATCAGAACCGCGGCCGGAGGGCTCTTGGTCACGAACGTGAACGAGCGATCCTCGTAGACGGTTATGACGACCGGAATGACCGTCCCGGTATCGCCCTGTGTCTGAGCGTTGAAGGACTTGACGAACTCCATGATGTTCACGCCGTGCTGGCCCAGGGCCGGGCCGACCGGCGGCGCCGGGCTGGCGGAGCCGCCAACGGCCTGGAGCTTGATCTCGGTGAGGACTTTCTTTGCCATGCGGAGTGTGAGCTTAGCCCGAAAGGAGCTAGATCTTCTTGACCTGATCGAAGGCAACCTCGACCGGGGTCTCGCGACCGAAGATCGAGACGAGCACCTTGAGGCGCTGCGCGTCCTCATTGACCTCGCTGATTTCTCCAGAGAAGTCCGACAGCGGGCCAGAGACAACCTTGACCGATTCACCGATCGAGAACTGGGCGCGACTGCGCGGGCGCTCGGTGGGCTCCTGATGCAGGAGGCGATCCACCTCGGCCTGGGTCAGCGGCACCGGCTCGTTGGACGCGCCGACGAAACCGGTCACCCCGGGGGTGCCCTTGACCAGCGACCAGGAGTCCTCGTTGAGGTCCATCTGGACCAGCACGTACCCGGGCATCGTCCGCTTCTCCACCGTCACCTTCTGGTTGTCCTTCATCTCGGAGACGGACTCGGTCGGCACCACGATCTGCCGCACCGCGCGCTTCTGATTCAGCGACACGACACGGTGTTCAAGGTTGTGCTTGACCTTGTTCTCGTGACCGGAATAGGTATTGACGACGTACCAGCGGAACATGTTCTCTCTCGGGCTAAAAGACGACTATTGAAGGATCAGGTTGACCAGCTTGCTGGCCACCGTGTCGGCGAGGCCGAGGTACAGCCCAGCCACGATGACGAAACCGATCACAACCCCGGTGGCCTGCATCACCTGCCGACGATCCGGCCACTGTACCCGCTGAAGCTCGCGCCAGCTTCCCTGCAGGAAGGTGATCAGCCGCTTCACGGGGCCTCCGCGCGGGGCCGGAGCCGCGCTGGCCGCCGGGGTCAGGTCCATGGCCTCGTCCTCACGCTCGGCCTCCTCAGCGTCGCCCGCGTTGGACAACTCGGGGCGGCCAAAAGCGAGCTGCGCCTCGGCCAGTTCGGAGTCGGGCGTGGCGTGGTCGAGGGGTGCGGGGGCGTCCTTGTACTCTTCGGCCTCGGCCGAGACCTCGGGGTCGCGACTGTCCCGCTCGCTGTCCCGCAACTCTCGTTCAGCGCGTGCAGTGGCCACCCCAGGCCGAGAGGCCGGGCCGGTGGCCGGACGGCGAGCCCGCCGCTCCTTGGCGCGTTTGCGGTTGCGAGCCACGGCGAGACCGGTTCCCGGCCTACCGCGTCTCGCGATGCGCGGTGTGGCGCCGGCACCAGCGGCAGTACTTGCGTAGCTGCAGCCGCTCCGGGTTGTTCCGCTTGCTCTTATTCGTCTGGTAGTTCCGGCGCTTGCACTCTTCGCAGGCGAGAGTGGCGGCGATCCGGACGTCTCCACGGGCCATTGGACGCTCTTGAGAAGAAGGTGATCAGTAGCTGGGCGCGCGAGCCGCGGGCGTTGTGACTAACGCCGCCCGGCGCCGTCCGAGAGTGTAGCGGCACCGCTGGGCCCAGCGCACGCGTAGGCGCCAGGCGCCGGGACGGCGCCGCGCTCGGCAACAATTGGGCCATGCTTCGGCTGATTGGACTCGTCATCTCGATCGGTATCGCGGATTCCCTGAACCCGACGACGATCGCTCCAGCTCTGTATCTGACCAGCGCTCCGCAGGCGCGGTCCAAGCTCATGCGGTTCACCGCAGCCGTGTTCGCCGTCTACCTCGTCGGCGGTGTGATCATCGCGCTCGGCCCGGGCGAGCTGCTGCTCTCGTTGGTTCCCCATCCCGGGAAGCGCCTCAGCTATGTGCTCGAGCTCGTGGCCGGAGTGGCCATGCTCACCGCCGCGGCCTTCCTGTGGGGACACCGAGAAAGCCTGGGGCGACGCGAGGTCCAGTCCGAAGTGCGCAACGAGCGGCGGTCCAGCGCGCTGATGGGGGCCGCCATCACCGCCGTAGAGCTGCCCACAGCGTTTCCCTACTTCGCCGCCATCGCCGCCATCGTTGGCTCGGGCTTGGGCATCTTTCGCCAGATCATGCTGCTGGTGCTGTTCAACCTCTGCTTCATCGCACCGCTGCTCGGGATCCTGGCCACCCTGACCTTCGCCGGTCCGAACGCCCAGCGCATGCTGACCACGGGGCGGGAAAAGCTCGAGGCCAACTGGCCGACCGTGCTGGCGGTGCTGGCACTACTGGCCGGGTTGTTTGTCACCCTCCTCGGCATCACCGGCCTGGGCAGCATGCGCCGCGATCATCTCGGTGGCTTCGCGCGTCGCCTGCGCCATCTTCTGCACCCCTGAGTGGCCACATGGAGCCCGAGCTCGACCTGAACCGCCTCCGTGAGCTCCAGACGCTGCTCAACGCTGAACTGCCGGCCATCGTCCGCACCCTTCTCGACGAGCTCACCCGAGCCACCGACGAGATCGAAGCGGCGATGGCCCAGGGCGACCTGGCGGCGGTCGCCCTGGCCACCCATGCCGCCCGCAACAGCGGGCTGATGCTCGACGCGCGCCCTCTGCTCGGTGCCCTGGCCGACATCGAAACCGGCGCGCGCAACCATGATCGCGATGTCGCCTGCGCTGGGCTGATCCGCCTGCGCGCGGCTTGGCCCCCCCTGCGCCACCGGCTTGAGGCCGAGGCGGCCACTCCCGACTGACCCGTTGGTTGTCATATCGGGGATAACTACGTAGTCAACGATAGGTAGTCCGACCGGAGCCTGCACGAAATCTGCTGCATGTTTCTCAGGCGGTGGGCCGTGTGGTCAGATCTCGCCGCATGTCCCTTGCCTGGAATCTGCTGCTCGGGGGCCTGGCCGCATCGGCGCTGGTCAGCCTCAGCCTGCTTACACGATTGCTGGCCCGCGGTGAACAGCTGCGCCGCGCCAACCGTGCGCTCAGCGAGCGCAACCGGGCACTCGAGGCGGCGGCTGAGGCCAAGACCCGCTTCGTGGCCAGTCTCTCCCATGAGCTGCGCAATCCGCTCGGCGCTGTCATCGGCTATTCCGAGCTGATGGCCGCCGGACGGTGCGGACCCCTGGGTGAGCGTGCGCAGGAGCACGTGTCGATCGTCCGGGAGAGCGCCGGGCACATGCTGAACCTGATTGACGAGCTCCTCGACATGTCCCGGGTCGAGGCCGGTCAGCTGCGGCTGGAGAGGGCTCCGGTCGATCCGGCGGTCATCGCGCGAGGCTGCGTTGTCGCTCTGCGGACCGCCGCGGAGCGCCGGCAGATCCAGATCGCGCTCGACGCGCCTGGATATGGGTTGGTGCTGCTCGATCCCACGCGCCTGCGGCAGGTGATCCTCAATTACCTGTCAAACGCCATCAAGTTCAGCCCCGACCGCAGCGTGATCGCTCTGCGTCTGCTTCGCGAACGCGACGGGCTGCGGGTCGAGGTAACCGACGCCGGGCCCGGTCTGTCGCTGGCCGACCAGCCGCGCGTGTTCGAGGAGTTCTTTCAGGTCGAGGGCACCGAGCAGAGCGGCACCGGACTTGGGTTGGCCGTCACGCGGGTGATCGTCGAGGCCCAGGGAGGCCACGTTCGTCTGCGGAGCCGACCCGGGCACGGCAGCACGTTCGTGGCCTGGCTGCCGGCGGAAGCGGCCGAGGCAGAGGTCGAGGCAGGGGCCGAGTACGCACTGACCCGGGCACCGGTCGGCCTGCTCACGGTCACCACTCCGGCGCTGGTCGCCCTCCCATGAGCTCGGAGCACCACGGTCCGGTCCTCGTCGTCGATGACCATCCCGTGAACCGGCGCCTGCTCGAGCACGTGCTCGAGCTGGAGGAGATCGACACCCTCGGCAAGCCGATCGACACACGTCGCTTCGCCGACCTGGTTTCCTCGCTCGTCGGTTAGACGGGAGCGCCTTAATCCGCGGCCGGGGTTTCCGCGGCCGCCGTCTCGGCTCGGGCGTGGCGGACGAGGCGTCGCATCCCGTTCAGCCACCGCTCAGGCTGAGCGCCCTTGAGGGCCAGATGGTGGCCTACGTCCTCATGGGGCAAGATCAGGAAGCGCTCGTCGGCCAGCCCGCGGACGACAGCCTCGGCCACCGTTTCGGGCTCGAGCAGGCCGCCGGCAAGCAGCGGGGCGGCCCCGATCGGGTCCTCGAGAGCCAGGTCGAGCATCGGCGTGCGCACGGCCTGCGGGCATAGACAGGAGACCCGGATGCCGGCATCGCAGTAGGTGATGGCCAGCCACTCGGCCAGGGCGACCGCCGCGTGCTTGGTGATCGAGTAGGCCAGGGCCGAAACCTGCGTGAGCAGCCCGGCTGCTGACGCCGTCGAGAGCAGATACCCCTCGCCCCGCTGGACCATCTCCGGCACGAGCGCCCGCGCGGCCCACACGTGCGAGAGCACATTTATCTCCCACGTGGTCTGAAGCTCGGCATCGGGCGCCTCGGGGCCACCAGCCGGGCCGGGCACGCCAGCGTTGGAGAAGAACAGATCAATCGGGCCGCCGGCCTCTTTGGCCCGGGTGATCAAGGCGATGATCTGCGCCTCCTGGCCGACGTCGGTCTCCACGGCCAGGCCATCAATTTCCGCCGCGGTGGCCTGCGCCGTCTCAAAGTTCAAGTCGGCAACCACCACGCGTGCGCCCTCGGCGGCAAAACGGATCGCGCAGGCTCGGCCGATGCCACTGCCCGCGCCGGTCACCACAACGTGCTTTGACCTCAGATCCATGCTCGGCTCCCTTTTTGGTCGGCCCCGGGATCCGGGTGTTCTACCAGGGACCCGCGCGGCGGTTGGTTAGGCGCTGCCGAGGCCGACGCCGGCGGCAACGATGAGCGCGCCACCCAGAGCGACCTGGAGCAGACTGGTCCGCAGCGAAACCGCCAGGAATCGCTTACGGATCAGGGAGATGGTGGTCAGCTCGATGGCGACCACGATTCCGGCCACGATCAGTGCCGTGTGCACGTCCTTGATCAGGAAGGGCAACGTGTGAAAGACACCGCCGACCGCGGTCATGACACCGGTGACGATGCCGCGGGCCAGGGCCGACCCGCGCCCGGTCTGGGTCCCGTCGTCCGACAGTGCCTCAGAGAAGCCCATGCTGATCCCGGCTCCGACCGCGGTGGCCAGACCAACAAACAGCGCCGCATGCGATCCCGACAGCAGCGCGGCAGCGAAGATCGGCGCCAGCGTGGACAGGGTGCCGTCGATCAGCCCGACCAGGCCAGGCTGGATGTATTGCAGGACGAAAGTGCGCTCGTCGAGCTTCTTGAAGGTAAGAGATGGGCTTTCCATCGTGGAGGCCACTATAGCAACTGTGTTAGAGTTAGGGCTCCCTTACGCGGCCCTCCGTCCACGAGGGATGACCATGCTCCAGACCGAACCGACACACCCCGACCCCTCCCCCGACCTCACTCGGCTATTGCACGACCGGGGGCAGCGGGCCACTCCGCAGCGCTTGGTGATCCTGCGCGAACTGTGCCGACGCGGCCGGCACGCCACCGCCGAGGAGGTCCGGCGCTCGGTTTGCGACGAGCTACCCGGAACCTCCACGCCGACGGTCTACGCGACCCTCGAACTCCTGGTCGAGTTGGGCCTTGCGCGCCGGATCGGCACCGGGCTCGGCGCGGCACTCTATGACGCCCGGACCGAGCCCCACCAGCACATGGTCTGCCGAGGGTGCGGCCGGGTCGACGACCTCGACGGCGGGCTGGACACCTCGGGGCTGCTGAACGCCGCCGCTGCGGCGGGGTTCCACGCCGAGGGGGCCGAGCTGGTCATCTCGGGGCTGTGCGTCGACTGCGCTGAAACCGCTCGCTAGCGCCGCGTGCCGCTCAGGCCTCGTTGGGCGGGACGGCTCCGTTGGCGCTCGGATGCTCGGTGGTCGCCGCCTCGGCGTCCTGAGGAGCGGCGGTGGCCGGGCCCGAGGCGGGCACGTGCAGCCCCTGCTCGCGTGCGCTGGTCGTCACGTGGAGGGCCCGCTCGAGTCGCTGGCTCAGCCCCATTCGTTCGCCGGGGCGCATCGTGGGAGCGGGCGCCTTGCCGAGCGGAAGCTTCAAGCGTCGCTCGGCCGCCGGGAGCGGCGGCAGGCGGAGGATGGACTGAGCTACGGCGGCGTCGAGCTCG
>JBDTEE010000164.1:0-5664 GCA_039922645.1 Solirubrobacteraceae bacterium
CTGATGCCCGAGTCCTCCAGGCGATCCGCTCAGAGCACGAGATCATCCCGCGAATCGAGCGCTGGCGGGAGCTGACCAAGCTGGCCCAGACGTATCTCGACGCCCTGCCCCTGCTGGTTAATCATCAGAGCCGTCTGCACACCACCTTCAACCAGACGGCCGCGACGACCGGCCGCCTGTCCTCCAACAACCCCAACCTCCAGAACATCCCGATCCGCACCGCGCTTGGACGGGAGATCAGGGCCTGCTTCGTGGCCGAGTCCGGGAACCTGCTTGTCTCGGCCGACTATTCGCAGGTTGAGCTCAGGCTGCTGGCCCACATCGCCGGCGAGGACGTGCTCAAGGAGATCTTCCGTCGCGGCGAGGACGTGCACACGGCCACCGCGTGCCGCGTGTTCGGCGTCACCCCGGACCAGATCGACCCGGGCATGCGCTCCAAGGCCAAGATGATCAACTACGGGATTGTCTACGGGCTGTCCGCCTACGGGATGGCCGATCGGCTGGACATCCCGCAGTCCGAGGCCGACGAGTTCATCCAGCGCTATCTGGCCGGCTTCCCCGCCGTCGGACGGTTCATCGAGTCGACCATCGAACAGGGCACCGAGCAGGGCTACGTCTCCACCCTGTTCGGTCGCCGCCGCCAGATCCCCGAACTCCGCGCGCGCCGCTGGGAGCTACGCAAGCAGGGCGAGCGCTTCGCGGTGAACATGGTCATCCAGGGAACCGCCGCCGACATCATGAAGGTGGCCATGGTGCGCTGTGAGGAGGCTCTCAAGGCCGCGGGGCTGAGCTCCCGCCTGGTCCTGCAGATCCACGATGAGCTCCTCTTCGAGGGCCCCGCCGAGGAGGCCGAGCAGGTCAGGGAGATCGCCGAGCGCGAGATGGCTGGCGCCTACACGCTTGATCCGCCGCTCGCTGTCGAGGCGGGAATCGGTCCGGACTGGCTCTCGGCCAAGTGACGCCCCCAAGACGGCGGCGCCACCAGGCCGTTCGGATCAGCTGAGCGAGAAGAGTTGCCCTTGGCGTCAGCGCCGCCGACGCCCGGGTTCTCGGTATCGGTGATCGTGTGCTCGATCACGTGGATCGTCCGGGCGCCGGCTGCGTGGCCGCGCGCGCCCGACGCGGTCTGGGCACCCATCACTCCGACCGTGGTCAGGGTCGCCGCTGCGGTCAGGACGAGCGTACGCAGTCGGGACCGGCGTAAATTGGACATCGCTACCTCCTCAGGTTCCGGTTACCGCCCCGGGATCGTGAGCGCGATGCGGACGCGAAACTAGGCGGCGGCCAGGGCGGTGCGTGAGCCCCGAGGGGCGTGCGCCCCGTCCGCGGTCACGAACCCGGGATGGGCGATGTTCAGGTAGTGGTTGAAGGACCACTCGACGAACCGCTTGTCGCCCATCCCACCCAGCGCGGGAGCCAGCAGGCGCGGAGCGATCCGCGGCACCAGGCGCTGTACGCGCAGCATCCAGCGAAATGCTGCCGCGTGGGTGGCGGAGAAGTCGTGGTAGCGGGCCAGCGCCTGCCCGCGGGTCTGCTCGCCAGCCAGTACACGACGCAGCTCGCGACCACAGGCCACCCCGAAGTAGAGCGCGGTGCGGATTCCCTCAGCGGTCAGCGGTAGGCAATGGCCGGCCGAGTCACCGGTGAAGAACACGCCGTCCTCGGTGGCCGGGCGGAGGGCATGGGGAATCCAGTTGCCCTGGTAGCGCACCTTCTTGGCGCCGAGGTCGTCGGCCAGCCTCACCGTCGGCTCGCGCACGTGAAACCTGGGGTCGAACGAACCCACGCCGATCCGCAGCTCTCCGGCGGCGGGGAAGCTCCACCCATACCCGGCGGGTACATAGCTGCGGTCGATCCACACCTCGAGGTCGCGCCCCGAACCGAACGGATGCACCTCGAGCCCTCGGGAGAGGAGCGCGTCCGGGGGCTGCACGTTCTCACCGGCGCCCAGGATCCGCCGCCAGCCCAGCGCATCGACGATCAGCGGCGCACGAATTTCTCCTCTGTCGGTGAGCACGGTCTCGCCGGTGCGGCGCTCGACCTTGGCCGTCTCGAAGCTGAAGTCGCCCTGTGCGGCCAGCAGCCCGCACAGCATCCGGTAGTCGAAGGTGGAGAAGGTCCAGGGCAGCTCGTAGCGGACGGTTTTGTGCGGCGAATGGATCACCAGCTCGCCGAACGTCTGCTGAAGAGCGTCCTGGAGTCCCATGGCGCGCAGCCAGGCGGTGGGGATGCCGCAGGCCGAGGTCTGACGCTCACCGATCTCGTAGCGGTCGATGACCAGCACATCGGCCCCACTTCCGGCCAGCTCGCGGGCCACCGCCAAGCCGGCGAAGCTGGCTCCGCAGATGAGTACGTCGCACTCCCTCTGCAGGGGCGTGCGCTCAGCGCCGCGCTTGGTGGCTCGCCGTGGCATGGGGGCGGATGATAGGACCGAGCGCCGTCCCGAACCCCCCCGCGCGATGGCCGCACTGTGCGCGCAAGGCGGCTATCCTCGGAGCCAATGTCTTCCACTACTACGCTTGAGGCTGAGACTGATCAGCCCACCGCGACGATCGTCGAGGGCTCCGGCGGCCTGCTGCTGGAGATCGACGGCCAGATCGTCCCCAACTACGACGCCACCCTGCACCCGTTCGCGGAGGGCGACGTCGTCACCGGCAATGTTGTCCGAATCGATAACGACGAAGTCCTCGTTGACATCGGTTACAAGTCCGAAGGCGTCATCCCCGCCGGCGAACTTTCGATCCGCAAGTCCGTCGACCCCAGCGACGAGGTCGAGCTGGGCGAGGAGGTCGACGCGCTGGTCCTCACCAAGGAGGACCAGGACGGCCGGCTCATCCTGTCCAAGAAGCGTGCCCGCTTCGAGAAGGCCTGGCGCCGCATCGAGGCCGCGGCCGAATCCGGCGAGCCCGTGCACGGCGCGGTCATCGAGGTCGTCAAGGGCGGCCTGATCATCGATCTTGGGGTGCGTGGCTTCCTGCCCGCCTCACTGGTCGACATCCGCCGCGTGCCCAACCTCGACGAGTACATGGGCCAGACCATCGAGTGCAAGGTCATTGAGCTCAACCGCTCGCGCAACAACGTCGTCCTCTCCCGGCGCGCCGTGCTCGAGGAGCAGCGCAAGGAGGACCGCGAGCGCATCCTTGACCGGCTCCAGCCCGGCCAGGTGGTCGAGGGCATGATCTCCAACATCGTCGACTTCGGCGCCTTCGTCGATCTCGACGGCATCGACGGCCTGATCCACATCTCCGAGCTGTCGTGGTCACACGTCAACCATCCCTCGGAGATCCTCAACATCGGCGACACGGTCAGTGTCAAGGTCCTGGACATCGACCGTCAGCGCCAGCGGATCTCGTTGGGTCTCAAGCAGACCCAGGAGGACCCGTGGCAGCGCGTGGTCGACACCTACAACATCGGCGACGAGCTCGAGGGCACCGTCACCAAGGTCGTCACCTTCGGCGCCTTCGTCGAGATCCTCGACGGCGTGGAAGGGCTAGTTCACATCTCCGAGCTGGCTCAGCACCACGTTGAGAATCCCCGCGAGATCATCCAGCCCGGCGATCCGGTGCGCGTGAAGATTCTCGAGATCGATTCTGAGCGCCGGCGGCTTTCGCTGTCGATCAAGCGCGTCGAGGGCCAGGTTCTGCCCGTGCGGCCGATCGAGCCTCCGGTGGAGGGCGACGGTTCGCTGGACGACGTCCCCGAGCTGGGTCTGTCCGAGGACGTGTTCGCTCCCGGCATGCCTGCCGAGGCGCCTGGCGAGCCGGTCGATATCGCCGCCGAGCCGGTTGACGCCGCGGCCGAGCCCGCAATTGCTGAGCCCGCAATGGCTGAGCCCGCCACGGCTGAGGCCGAGGTCAGTGAGGCCGAGGTCAGTGAGGCAGAGCCCACGGAGGCGGCCACGGCCGAGTCCGTGGCGCCCGAGGCCGATGCCGACGAGGACACCACCGAGCCTGCCCCGGCCGAGGCCCCCGAGGCTGCGGCCGATTCCGGCCCCGAGTCCCCAGACGCCCCCGCGGCCTAGCTCCGAGCCCCAAGCCGCCCGGTGATCCCCTTCATCGGGTTGACGGGCGGCATCGGCGCCGGCAAGTCAACCGCGCTGGCGGCACTGGATCGGCTGGGTGTGCTCGGTCTGTCAACCGACCAGGTGGTCCATGACCTATACGACTCACCCGAGGTTCGCGACGCCGTGGTGGCCGAGTTCGGCCCTGGCGTCCTGCGCGAAGGGTCGATTGATCGAGCCGCCGTCGCCCGTGAGGCGTTTGCCGCCCCGGAACGACGAGGGTGGCTCGAGCAGCTCCTCTGGCCGCTGGTGGGAGAACGGATGATGGCCTGGCGTCAGGAGCTCAACGCCCGGCCCCAGCCGCCGCGCGCTGTTGTGGTGGAGGTTCCGCTCCTGTTCGAGGGGGGTATGGAGTCGGCCTTCGACGCCACGATCGCCGTGATCGCCGAGGAGTCCGTCCGCCAAGAGCGGGCTGCGGCTCGCGGCCATGCCTCGCTGGACGAGCGAAAAGCCCGGCAGCTCACTCAGGAGGAAAAGTCGCAGCGTGCGACCTACACGGTGCTCAACGACGGGACCGAATTGGATCTAGAAGCCAAGCTGTCGTCAATCCTTGACATGCTTGCTCCGTGAGCCACTCGAGTGCCACCGCGCCCCGTCGGCGGTCCCATCACGAGCCGCCCGCCCTGCGTCGGCGTGACGCGGTTCGTCGGCGGCGCGGCAGCCTGTTCCTGGGCGCGATCGTGTTGGCCGTCATCGTGACCGTGCTCGTCGTCCCGGTGGCGCGGCGCGCGATCAGCGAATTTGGTCTTCCCCTCCAGTACCAGGACGTGATCCGCCAGCAGGCGGCCGAGAAGCACCTTGATCCCGCGCTCGTTGCCGCCGTCATCTACGCCGAGACCAAGTTCGACCCCCGGCCCTCATCGGCTGGTGCCCAGGGGCTGATGCAGATTCTGCCCCAGACGGCGCTCTACCTGGCGCATCGTTCGGGCGCCACCGCCTTCACGACCGCCGACCTGGCCACCCCCCGAGTCAACATCGCCTACGGCAGCTACTACCTCCGCTACCTGCTGGATCAGTTCCACGGCAGCCGGGTGCTGGCTCTGGCCGCTTATAACGGCGGCGAGGCGAACGTCGACCGCTGGGTGGCCCGAGTCGATGCGCGTGGTGCTCGCTTCACGATCAACGACATCCCCTTCCCGGAGACTCAGGCCTACGTACAGAGGGTGCTGCAGGCCCGCAACGAGTACCGGCACACCTACGCCACCGAGCTCGGCTACCGCTGAGCGCCAACCCTCTGCGCCGGGCAGCCAACGTCCGGCTGGTGACTAATCTCAGGTAGGCATGCCGAAGTTCGAGCTCGACGCCACCTACCGCCCCACGGCGGACCAGCCTGCGGCCATTGTCTCGCTGGCCGAGGGGATTGCCGCGGGCGAGCGCATGCAGACCCTGCTCGGAGCGACCGGGACGGGCAAGACGATGACCATGGCCGCCACCATCGAGGCCATCCAGCGACCGTCGCTGATCATCGCCCACAACAAGACCCTGGCCGCCCAGCTCTGCAACGAGTTTCGCACGTACTTCCCGCGCAATTCGGTCGAGTACTTCGTCTCCTACTACGACTACTACCAGCCCGAGGCCTACGTCCCCAGCAAGGACCTCTACAT
>JBDTEE010000165.1:0-9168 GCA_039922645.1 Solirubrobacteraceae bacterium
AACCCTCGGCCAAGCTCGATGCGCGCGTCCAGACGGCCAGAGAACGCCGCCGCCCGAGCCTGGTGCGCACCGAGGGTCAACCCGCAGGCGATCGCGACGAGCAGCCAGCGAACGGGGGGAGTCAGGCGGCGACGTGGCAGAAATTGAGGTGTTCCATCCCCGTCTACGTATCCGGTACGAGGATGGAACACCTCGAACACTAAGGGCCGGATCGGCGGCTCGGGTAGTCCCGCGCGAGCCGCGGGAGCTACTGGAGGCCCTCGCGCGCCTCGCGCACGAGAGTGACGGCCTCGGGGAAGATGACCGCCATGACCGAGCGCAGCTGCTCGGCCTGCTGCTCGGTGGTGCCCTGGATGTTGGCCCGGTTCATGGCCGCCACCGTTAGGTCGACGGCGAGCTTGATGGCGTTATCTGCCCAGGCCAGCCGCTGCGCGCCCTGCATCTGCTCAGCGAATTCGCCGAGGCGTCGCTGCAGGTCGTCCGGGTCGCCGAACATTCCGCCGAAGCCGCTTCCTTCCATGTCCTCAATGGTAGCCACCCCGGCTAGGGGGTTGATCTGGAGCACCGGATCGAGAGCGGCGCTGCAGCCGCGGAACCGGGCCGGACTCCGCGCTCTACCATTCGCGACCCTGATGAATCCCGAAGCAACGCTGAGCTACGAGGCTAGGGTCCGCAACCGCCAAGTGGCCATGGCCGCCCTGGCCGGCATCCTGCTGATCGCCGCGGCGGCGATTCAGCTCAGCGGCCCCCATACGAAGGTCGACGAGCTGACGGTCGACCTGATCACTGCCAATCAGCGCTTCCCGCTGGACCTGATCGCCTCGGTCGTCAACGCGGTGGCCTCGCTGGCCATCGCCGGCACGCTTAGCCATCTGATGGTCAGCGTCCGCAATCGGAACTCCGAGATCAAGCCCTATATCCGGATCCTGGCCATCGTCGGGGGCGTAGTGGCCGCCATCACGGGAATCGTCTACGCGATCGTCGTGGCCCTCAAGGTCCACCAGTTCGTGACCACCGGCGCCCAGACCTACAGCGAGGCCAACCACCTGACCAGCGCACCCGGGCTGCTGGTCCTGCAGCTCCTCGGCCAACTCGGGGCGCTTATCCTCGCCGTGGCCTTTGTGCTCGTTGCCCTGAACGCGATGCGGGTCGGTCTGCTGTCGAAGTTCATGGGTTACCTGGGCATCTTCGCCGGTGTCCTGACCCTCTTCCAGATCACCCAGATCCCGGTTGTCCAGGGTTACTGGCTGGCCGCCGTGGCCTACCTTCTCTCCGGCCGCTGGCCCACAGGAATGCCGCCGGCGTGGACCACCGGACGCGCCGAGGCCTGGCCGTCATCAGCCGAGTTGCGTGCGCGCCGGGCCGCCGGTGCCGGCGCTAAGCCGACCGCTAAGCCGGTGGCGACCCCGGAGCCGCAGACCGCGGGCGGGCCCGCCGCGGGACGCACACGGGCCACGACCTCCAAGCGCAAGCGCAAGCGCCGCAGCTAAGGCGTGGCCCGAACAGGGCCACACAGTAAGCGGACGCCGCTCGTCGCCGCCGCGCTACCGCTCGTCCCGGGGAGCAGACCGTTCAACGACGGGCGCTTGCCTGCGTGCTCGCAGCGGCGGAGCTTTGTGGCGTTTCGTCCTATCAAAGGAGGAGAGAGATGGAAGCCAGTCGCATCCCCGGGCGTGAAGCTGACCTGGCGCCGGCGGTCGAGGATCCCACCGGCGGCCGCAGCGCGCTAGCACACTGGGCGCCGTCGGACCCCGGTCCGCTGGGTCTGGCCGCGTTCGCGACCACGACGTTCGTACTTAGCGTGGTCAACGCCAACCTGGTCGGTTCCGGGGCGCTGCCCATGGTCGCCGCCCTGGCCCTGGCCTACGGCGGTCTGGCCCAACTGCTGGCCGGGATGTGGGAGTTCCGCACCGGGAACACCTTCGGCGCCGTTGCCTTCACTTCCTATGGGGCGTTCTGGATCTCGTTCTACTTCGTGGTCCACGGAATTCCCGGGATCCCCAAGGCCGAGGTTCCGAGTGCGCTCGGGCTGTACCTGTGGGCCTGGGGCATCTTCACCACCTACATGTTCGTCGCCTCGCTGCGGACGACCGGCGCGATCGCGCTCGTCTTCCTGCTGCTGGCCATCACCTACATCATCCTCGGCATCGGCAACTCGGCCCTGGCCGGCGGGACGGCGGCGACCAACGGCACGGTCAAGCTCGGCGGTTACTTCGGCATCGCCACGGCGATCGCGGCCTGGTACGCGTCGTTCGCGGTCGTGACCAACTCGACGTTTGGGCGGACGGTGATGCCGGTCTTCCCCCTGCGGCGCTGAGAAAAAGGGCCGGAGCAAGCGGACTGGGGTAAAACTAGAGGTAGACACAGCCGCACATCGCGGCCAACTCGGGCGCCACAAAAGCGCCGGCGCTCCGGGCTGCCCGGGATGCGGCGCCAGGCACGGAAGGAGAGCAAGATATGACAGACACGGCATCGGCTCCGGCGGGCGGTGAGAGCCTCGCGCAGCAGCTCGAGGTGATGCTGGACATCGAGACCTTCGATGTGCCGGCGGACTTTCGCGAGCACGCCCTGCTCAGCGACCCAGCGGTCTACGAGGAGGCTGAGTCCGACTGGAAGGGCTGGTGGACCAAGCAGGCCAAGACCCTGCACTGGTTCAAGGAGCCCACCCAGATCCTCGACGACTCCAATCCGCCGTTCTACAAGTGGTTTGCGGACGGGAAGATCAACGCTTCCTACAACTGCCTGGACCGTCACGTCGACGCCGGCAACGGCGAACGCGTGGCCTACCACTGGCATGGAGAGAGCGGTGAGCAGCGCACCATCACCTACGCCGATCTGCACCGCGACACTCAGCGGCTGGCCAACGCGCTGAAGGACCTCGGCATCCAGAAGGGCGACGTCGTCGGAATCTACCTGCCGATGATCCCCGAGGTCGTGGTTTCGATGCTTGCCTGTGCCCGCATCGGCGCGGTGCACAACGTCGTCTTTGGCGGCTTCTCGGCCGACTCGGTCAAGGAGCGCATGGACTTCTCCACGGCCAAGGCGCTGATCACCGTGGACGGCGCGCGGCGCAAGGGTAAGACGGCGCCGATCAAGCAGCAGGTCGACGCCGTGATGAGCGAGTTGGAGACCCTCGAGCACATCATCGTGGTCAAGTCCACGGACGCCGACTGCGAGATGAAGGACGGCCGCGACGTCTGGTATCACGAGATCTGCGAGGCCGCTGACCCCGAGTGCCCGGCGGAAGAGCTGGACGCAGAGCATCCACTGTACGTGCTCTACACCTCAGGCTCGACCGCGAAGCCCAAAGGCGTGGTGCACACCACCGGCGGCTACATGACCGGAGTCAGTGCCACCCACCGACTCGTATTCGACCTCAAGCCCGAGGAGGATGTCTACTGGTGCGCGGCCGACGTCGGCTGGGTCACAGGACACTCCTACATCGTCTACGGCCCCCTGGCCAACGGCGCCACCTCGGTCATGTGGGAGGGCGCACCTGATTTCCCCCACAAGGGCATCTGGTGGGAGCTGGTGGAGAAGTACAAGGCGACGATTCTCTACTGTGCGCCAACCGCGATTCGTGCCTTCATGAAGTGGGGCACTGAGCACATCGAGAAGTTCGACCTCAGCTCGCTGCGCCTACTCGGCACGGTTGGTGAGCCGATCAACCCCAAAGCCTGGCTCTGGTACTACAAGGTGATCGGCGGCGAGCACTGCCCGATCGTCGATACCTGGTGGCAGACCGAGACCGGGGCGATCATGATCACGCCGCTGCCGGGGATCGTCTCCGCCAAGCCGGGCTCGGCCACGAGGCCCTTCCCCGGCGTGGCCGCCGAGGTGGTGGATGAACGCGAGGGCAAGCCGCTGGACGATGGTCAGGGTCTGCTGGTCCTCACCCGCCCGTGCCCGTCGATGCTCCGCACGCTCTACAAGGAGGACGACCGGTTCGTCGAGACCTACTTCTCCAAGTTCGGCAAGGAGACATATCTGGTCGGTGACGCCGCCCGCAAGGACAAGGACGGCTACTTCTGGATCATCGGCCGCATCGACGACGTGGTCAACGTCTCGGGGCACCGGCTGTCGACGGCCGAGGTCGAGTCGGCGATCGTCTCGCACTCCAAGGTGGCTGAGGCGGCGGTGATCGGCCAGTCCGACGAAGACACCGGTCAGGCCATCTGCGCGTTCGTCACCCTGGAGGGTGATCTCGAGGGCACCGACGCGCTGGTCGAGGAGATCCGGGCCAAGGTGGCTGAGCGGATCGGCAAGTTCGCGCGACCCAAGCGGATCGTCTGGGCTGACGACCTGCCCAAGACTCGCTCAGGCAAGATCATGCGCCGTCTGCTGCGGGACATCGCCGATGGCCGCGCCCTGGGCGATGTCACCACGCTGCGCGATCCGGACATCATGGCGCAGCTCGAGACCAAGATCAACGAGGAGCAGGCGGCCGAGAGCTGATCGGTCGCGGGCGCAACCGGGCGGCGGTTCAGGCGCTGAGCCGCCGCCCCAGCTCCGCGGCATGCCGCCGGGCCACGGGGATGGTCTGGCCGTCGGTGAAGGTCAGCTCGGCGGTGCCGCCGAGCAGAGGTCGCAGCTCGGTCGCGCTGCGCAGGTTGGCCACGTACTGCCGGTGCACGCGGACGAAGCCAAACGGCTCCCAGCGGCGCTCGATGTCCGACAGCGTGGCCCGCAGCAGATAGCGCCCGTCCGTGGTCACCAGGCGAACGAAGTCGCCGTAGGACTGCACGTACTCGATCGAGCCGCGGGGAAGCAGGCGTGTGGAGCCACCGTGCAGGTTGCCGACCGCGATCATCTCGTCCTCGCTGCCGGCCGGGCCCGCCCCCGTCCGCAGCGAAGCATGCTCGGCCGCCGGCGGGACGGCCTCGACCGCGGCGGCCACGCGGTCAATCGCCTCCTCCACGCGACGGCGAGCCACCGGCTTGCGCAGGTAATCGAGCGCGCGGAGCTCGAACGCCTCGACGGCCGCCTCGTCATAGGCGCTGACAAACACCAACTGAGGGGGAGTGGCGAAGCGGCGCAGCACGCGGGCCAGCTCCAGACCATCGAGGTCGGGCATCCGCACGTCGAGGAAGATTGCGTCAAAGCGCTGGGTCGTGACCTTGGTCAATGCGTCGTGACCATCGAAGGCGCATTCGACCTCCCGCACCGAGGGGGAGGCCCGCAGCAGCCGGGCGAGATCCTCGAGCTGCGTCTGCTCGTCGTCGACTGCGAGCAGCGTGAGGCGATCCGCGCTCAACCGGTCGCCTGCGCGGCCGTGGGCACCGGAGCCCCGGGTGTATCGCCGGTCAGGTTGGGCACGGTCATGGTCACCGATGTCCCCTGACCGGGCTGCGAATCGATCCGCAGCGCGTAGCGCTCGCCGAAGGTCGCCCGCAGACGGGCGTCGACGTTGGAGAGTCCGATGCCACCGCCGGCGCCGGCCAGCACCCCGGGGATCCGCTCGGGCTCGATTCCAGTGCCGTCATCGCGCACGCAAAGCTCGACGTCGCCGTTGCGCACGCGGGCCTCGATGAAGATTTGTCCGCTGCCGGCCCGTCGCTCGATGCCGTGGCGTACGGCGTTCTCGACCAGGGGCTGCACCGAGAGGGCGGGGACGACCGCGGCCCGGGTGCCGTCGGGGATATCCAGGCTGACCCTGAGGTGACGGAAGCGCGCCTGTTCCAGACGCAGGTAGCGCTCGACGTGGGCCAGCTCCTCGGCCAGGGTGACGTAGGAGCGCCCGTCCCGGAACAGGTAGCGCGTGAACTCGGCGAAGTCGATCAGAAGCTCGCGCGCCTCATCAGGCCGGGCGTGGATATCGCCGGCCACGGCGGCCAGGGCGTTGTAGATGAAGTGGGGGGAGATCTGAGCTCGCAGTGCCCGCAGCTCGGCCTGGGCCAGGCGCTCCTCCTGCTCGCGCACGACCGAGAGCTCGATCTGGGCCGAGACCAGACTGGCCGCCTCACCGACCACACGAAGCTCTCCCGAGCGGGGCCGCCCGGTAGAGCGGTAGAAGACGATGAGCGTGCCCGCCCGCTTGCCCTGCACTACCAGCGGGGCCAGCACAGCCGAGCGCAAGGGGCAATTTGGATCTGAGGAGATCAGCTTCGGGACCACGTGCATGCGGTCATCGGGAGTACGGGCCAGCAGTCGTGAGAGCAGATCCCCGGGGCGGACCTGCTCGCGTCCCTCGCCCTCGATGGCCAGGACCGTGTGCGTGTCGGCCAGCGCTACGGCCGCGGCGCCGGTCAGCGCGAGCAGATGAGGCACCGCTCCGGCGGCCGATCGAGGATGGAGGCCGCTGCGCAGATGTGGCAGCGTCGAGGTGGCGGCGTGCAGCGCGGACTGCATGCCCGCCGCCTCTGGAGTCCGGCCGGCTCGAGGCGCGCGCCAGGCACGAACGGCCACGGTTAGGGTGGCCGCTACGATGGTCGCGAGCAAGACGCCCAGCAGAAGTTCCATTTCCCTCCCGCTAAAGGTTACCGGTGGCGGTGGCCGAGGCTTGTCACTTGAGTACAGGAAGGGGTGTGAGCGATGATGCAGCGATGAGCTCCCCACACTCCATCTCGTCCTATGAGGAGGCGTGCGCCGGTCACCGCTGGGAAGTGCCCGAGCGCTACAACATCGCCGCCGACATCTGCGATCGCCACCCGCGCGACAAGCTGGCCATGATCCACGAGGACTTCCAGGGCAATGTCCGCCGCGTGGACTGGGGCGAGCTTCAGGATACCTCGAACCGCTTTGCCAATGTGCTCGCCGCCCACGGCGTGGAGCGGGGTGATCGAGTGGTCATGCTGTTGCCGCCGACACCGGAGACGGCCGCCGCCTTTTTCGGCACGTGGAAGACGGGCGCCATCCTGCTCTCCATGTCGGTCCTCTACGGCGACGAGGGCATCCGCCACCGCTTGACTGACAGCCAGGCCAAGGTGCTCGTCACCAACCAGGCCAACGCCGACCGGATGGAGCGCTCACTGGTCGAGCAGATCCTGATCCTCGACGATGACCTCCTCGGCCGCGGCGGGACCGAGTACGAGACCGTGGACACCGCCGCCGAGGATCCGGCGCAGCTCTACTACTCCTCGGGCACCACGGGCCTGGCCAAGGGCATCCTGCACGCTCACCGCTATGTCCTGGCGCACGAGGAGTTCATGTACTGCCACGACATTCAGGAGGGGGAGCTCTTTCACGGCATGGGTGAATGGGCCTGGGCGGCGGGCATCGCTCCGCTACTCGCTCCGTGGCGTTACGGGGCCGTTCAGGCCGTCTACCAGCGCGAGGGCGGATTCGACCCCCACAAGCAGCTGGACTTCCTCTCTCGTCACCAGGTGACCAACGTCTTCGGGACCCCGACGGCGATCCGATCGATGATGTCGATCTCGGACGCCCGAACGCGCTACCCGCAGAAGTTCCGCATCGTGTGCTCGGCCGGCGAGCCGCTCAACCCGGAAGCCATCCGCTGGTTTCGCGACCAGTACGGAGTGACCGTGCTCGACTACTACGGGCTCACCGAGTCCTATCCGCTGTGCGCGAACTTTCCCTTCATGGAGGTGCGCGAGGGATCGATGGGACGGCCCATGCCCGGCTGGGAGGTGGCCATCCTCGACGAGGACGAGCGGCCGGTCAGCCAGGGGGAACGCGGGGAGATCTGCCTGCGCGCGCGGAGTAATCCGCACTACCCACTCGGCTACTGGAACCGTCCCAGAGAGGACACCGAGGAGGTCTTCGGCGGTGACTGGTTCCACACCAAGGACGCCGCCTCGACCGACGAGGATGGCTACTACTGGTACGAGGGACGGGCCGACGACGTGATCATCTCGGCCGGCTACCGCATCGGTCCCTTTGAGGTCGAGTCAGCCTGCCTGGAGCATCCCGCAGTGGCTGAGGCGGCGGCGGTCGGGGTGCCCGATGAGAGGCGTGGAACGGTGGTCAAGGCGTTTGTCATCCTCACCGCCGGTCACGAGCCCAGCGACGGGTTGGCCGAGGAGATCAAGGGCTTCGTCCGCGACCACCTCTCGGCCTACGCCTATCCGCGGCGAATCGAATTCGTCACCGAGCTACCCAAGACGCTGACCGGGAAGATCAGACGGATTGAGTTGCGCCAGCGCGAGGTCGAAAACGCGTCCAAGGGCTGAGCGGCCCCCGCGCTCAGGAGCCCGCAGCCGCCCGAGCCTGGGTCCTCATCTCGGAGAGGATTCGCTCGAGTCTCGGCTCGGTCTCGGTGTCGACGTAGGTCATGGCCCCGGCCACGGCCGGGTGCACAGCCGCGATCTGGGCGTGCATCTCGTGGGCTACAGCGCGATAGCTGGGGTGCCCCTCGCGTCCGGATCGCAGCTCGATGAGCTGCATGGCCTCGCGGGCGTTGAGGTCGAGGATGAAGCGAATCCGGTAGCCGAGGCAGAGCGCGTAGGGGGCCGCGCTAGCTAGGTCGCCGTCCGCCAGACGCTCGTATTCACTCTGTGAGACGTCCAGCGCGCGGCGGTAGGCGTCCCCGACACCAGCCTCATCGACCTGGTCGGGCACGCCGGCCCCGAGCTCTGGTCCCAGCGTTTGCCACTGGACGGTGAGCATCCGGTGGCGCTGCAGGTCGCGGAAGGCGCCGTAGTCAGCGACGATCTCAAAGCGGTAGCGCAGCACCTCGAAGCCCCGGCCGGGACGGTGGCGGCGGTTGGCTCGGACGCCGATGAGGTCGGCCAGCAGCTGGCTGCGCTCACTCTCGCTCAGCGTGCTGAGACGGGCCCGGATGAATTCCTCGGAAGCGGTGCTCGACTCAAACAGCAGCGCGGCCAGCAGGTCATCCTCGCTGCCGTGCACGGCGGTCAGCTGGACCGAGGGGGCACCGGCGTCAGGATCGTCGGCAGCACGGAGACCGAGACGCTGCGCCCAATGCTCCCCGGTCTGCCGGCGCTGCTCCAGGTAGGAGATCCATTCCCCGCCGCGGTCGGGGCGCTCGACGCGGGCCACGAAGCTCGGCATCACCGCCTGGACCGCCTTCAGGATCATCGTCCCGTAGTGACGAGCCTCGGGCAGCGGGTGAGCGAGTAGGTGAAGGATGAGCTGCTCATAGGTCTGGCCGGTGGCGTAAATCCCCATGTGGGATAGGGACGCGGCCGGCAGCAGGCCGCGGAGCAGGTCCAGGGCCTTGGCCTTGATCGCCCGGCGGTACGCGGCGGG
>JBDTEE010000166.1:0-5086 GCA_039922645.1 Solirubrobacteraceae bacterium
CCAGGCGCGGGGCGGCGCATGCGCCGCCCCGTCCCCAGCTATTCAGACCACAGGCTCGGCCACCGGCCGGGTCGCCCGCCGCCACCCCAGCCATCGCGGCATGTACCACGCGCGCTCGCCGAGCAGCGCCAGCGTCGCCGGTAGGAGCACGCCGCGGATCACGGTCGCGTCGATCAGGATCGCGGCCGCGAGCCCGACGCCCATCTGCTTGAACTCGATCATCCTCAGCGTGCCGAAGACCGCGAACACGCCGACCATCACGAGCGCCGCGCTCGTGACCACACCGGCGGTGCCGCGCACGGCTTGGATCGCTGCCTCCCGCGCGGGCATGCCTCGGTCGACCGCCTCGCGAACCCGGCTGAGGATGAACACGTGGTAATCCATCGAGAGGCCAAACAGGACCACGAACAGGAACAGCGGCAGCCAGGACGTGATCTCGCTGGTGCCGTGGATGCCCAGCAGCTGGTGGCCGAAGCCGTCCTGGAAGACCAGCACCAGCAGGCCGTAGGCCGCGCCGACCGAGAGCAGGTTCAGGACGATGGCCTGGATCGGGATCACGATCGAGCGGAACGTGAACAGCAACAGCAGGAACGCCATCCCGAGCACGAACGCGAACACGATTGCCAGGTGCGAGTTCATCGTCGCGTCGAAGTCGACGGTGCCGGCGGTCTGGCCGGTGACCCCGGCCTGGACGCCGGCGACCGCGCCGACCGTCGCCGGGATGAGCGCCCGCAGCCTGGTCAGCGCGGCGTCGGACCTCGCGTCCGTGCCGCTGCCGGCGAGCGCGATCGAGATCGTCTCGGCCCGATGATCCTTGCTCGGCTGGACGGTGATCGGCTGCATCAGCCCGGGCGTCTCACCCGCGCGGCTGATCAGCTCGGCGATCCCGTGCTGGACCGCCGGCGCCCGTACGTCGCGCGCCTGCACGCCGACGTACGCGGGCTCCGAGCCGCCGGGGAAGGCGGCTTGGATCCGGTCGTAGGTCTGCACGATCGGGATGTCGCGCGGCAGCTCGGCGGCCCCCGGCAGGGCGGTGTGCATGTGCAGCACGGGCAGCGTCAGCGCGATCAGCGCGGACGCTGCGAGCACCGTCGTGATCCCGGGCCAGCGCATCACCGGCCGCAGGACCAGGCCCCACAGGCGCGAATCATCCGCGGCCGAGCGACGGAGCCGGTGAAGCAGCGGGATCCGGCCCTTGTCGACGCGCGAGCCCAGCGCGCTCAGCATCGCCGGCAGCACGGTCAGCGAGCCGACCATCGCCACCGCGACGACCATGATCGTCCCGACCGCGAACGACGTGAACACCTTCGATCCGGCGAAGAACATCCCCGCCATCGCGGCGATCACGGTCAGGCCGCTGACCATGATCGCGCGGCCCGAGGTGGCCGCCGCCGCGCGCAAGGCGGCCTGGTCGTCGGCGCCCGCCGCCCGCTCCTCGCGCTCACGGCGGAGGTAGAACAGGGAGTAGTCGACGCCGACCGCGAGCCCAATCAGCAACACCACCGAGCCGATCGCGCCGTCCATCGGCAGCAGCTGCGAGACCACTGCGATCAGCCCCAGCGTGCCGCCGACCGCGGTCAGTCCCAGCAGCATCGGCAGCCCGGCCGCGACCAGCGCGCCGAAGGCCAGCACCAGAATCAGCAAGGTGATCGGGAACGACAGCTTCTCGGCGCGTGAGAAGTCTTGACCGAGCGACTTGTTGAGCGCCTTCTGCCCGCTGGCGTCGCCGAACTCCTCGACCCGCAGCGACGGGAAGCGGCGCGCCGTGGCGGCGGTGGCGGCGAGGACCCGGTCGACGTTGCCGTTGGTGCCCAGCTGGAGGCTGACCAGCGCCGAGCGGCCGTCCTTCGAGATCGCGCCCCGCTGCCCCAGCGAGTACGGCGTCACCACGTCGCTGACGTGGGGGATCCGCCGGTCGCGGGTTGCGACGTCGTTGATCGCGGCCCGGAACTGCGGGGTGTTGGCGGTCTCCCGGTGACGGTCCTGGATCAGGATCGTCTCGGTGTTCGTGTGCTGAAAGTGCGAGCGCAGGAAGCTGTCCACGCGCCCCGACTGACCGCTACCCTCGTGTGTGTCGGTCTTGGTGCCGACAACGCCGCTGATCGCCACGGCGATCGCGACGAACACGAACCACCCGACGATCACGCGCCGGCGATGCCGCGCGCTCCAGGCTCCGGCGCGTGCTGCGAGATTCGATCTAGTCATGGTTTTCGCTCCTCGTGTCAATGGGCCTTCCCAGCGCCCGACACACTCCCACCGAGGGCCGCCTGCGACCAGCACGGCGGCTGGCATCATGGGGTGAGGAAAACCAGAGTCCGCGCCCGGGGGTCAGCCGGTTTGCGCGGCCATCTTGTCGAGGAGTGAGATCACTCCTCTTGCTGGAGGTAGGCCAGCACGGCGAGCACTCGCCGGTGGTCTGTCGAGGATTGCGGCAGGTCGAGCTTTGACAGGATGCTCTGGACGTGCTTCTCGACCGCGCCGACGGTGACCACGAGTGACTCTGCAATGCCGGCGTTCGATCTTCCCTCGGCCATCAGCGCCAGCACCTCGCGCTCTCGGGGCGTGAGCCGTTCGAGGGGACCGTCCTCGCGGCGGCGGCGGAAAAGCTGAGCGACAACTTCGGGGTCGAGGGCGGTGCCGCCGTCGGCCACGCGCCGGACCGCCTCCAGGAAGTCGACCACATGCATGACGCGGTCTTTGAGCAGGTAGCCGATCCCCCCTCCCCGATCGGCCAGCAGCTCCTCCGCGTAGGCCTGCTCGACGTATTGGGAGATCACGAGCACGGCCGTGCCGGGTACGCGGCGACGGACCTCCAGTGCCGCGCGCAGCCCCTCGTCGCGGAAGTTCGGCGGCAGGCGGATGTCAACGACAGCGAGGTCCGGCTCCTGTGCTACGACCTCGTGGATGAGCGCTTCGCCATCACCGACCGCAGCCACGACCTCGATGTCGTTGTCCCGCAGGAGGCGGGTCATCCCGTCTCGCAACAGGGCCAGGTCTTCGGCGATCACAACGCGCATGGCAGCTGTGCGCGAATCCGCGTCGGTCCTCCTGGTGGGCTGATCACGCTCAGGGTCCCATCCAGCGCCTCGACTCTACGCCGCAGCCCCCGCAGGCCGCTGCCGTCCGGGTTGGCGCCACCGACCCCGTCGTCCTGCACGTGCAGGTCGATCAGGTCGCCGATGCGGGCGATCCTGATTTCGAGCCGCTTGGCGCGCGCATGCTTGGCTGCGTTGGCAAGCGCTTCGGCCGCCACGAAGTAGGCGGCGCTCTCCACCGCCGGCGCTGGGCGCTCGTCCAGGTCAACGGACAGCGCGACTTTCATCGGCGTTGAGCTCGTGAGCGACTGGAGGGCCGCCTCCAGTCCGCGATCGGCCAGCACCGGCGGATGGATCCCGCGGGCAAGGTCGCGAAGCTCCCGCAACGCCTGCTCGGCACCCATTCGTGCCTCGGCGAGCAGCTCGCCGACACGCTCGGGGTCGTCGGCGAGCTTCTGCTCAGCCATCCCCAAGCTCATGCCGAGCGCCACCAACCGGGCCTGCGCGCCGTCATGGAGGTCGCGCTCGATCCGCCGAAGCTCGCTGTCCTGAACGTCCACGGCTCCGGCGCGGGTGCTCTCAAGCGTTTCGATCCGCTCGGCCATTTCCGCGTGGCCGGGGGAAACGAGCAACGCGGCGACCGCCACCGCCCCAAAAACGATCGCGATTCCAAGCATCGGCCACACCGGCCAGAAGTAGCCGTGTCCGGTGATCGCCCAGATCGCGATGAAGTACAGAGAGAGGGCGGCGCCCACGCCGGCGGTCCCGGTGAGCGCGCGACTGTCCCGGAAATGGCCGACCAGCGACGGCCGCTCCGCGATCAGGACGAACCAGCCGTGGATCCCGAGTGCCAGCGCCAGCGGGAGCACTACCCAGATCGGCCAGAAGTAGGCGCGCGAGGTCAGGGTCCAGATAAGAACGAGCACGAACACGACGACCCCGTCGACGGCTGCATGGACCTCGAACGCCCGGCGCGGGGGGGCGGTCGCCGCCGGTCGGTCCGCCACGTCGATCCCGCCGACGAGCCCCGTCCAGGGTGCCCTGCCGGAGGTTCCCCTCGCGCGGGGGAGCTCGGTCGGGCTGCTCAGCAGTCCGAACACGGCCGGTCGAAAGACGGCCGCAAGGGGGTTCACGACCAACAGGGTCGCCGGGAGCAGGACCAGACCCGCCGGCACCAGCGCGACCGACTCGAGGAACGTGTGAGGCCGCCAGAACCCGAGGTGGACCCCGCCATGGAAGAACGGCACCCAAATCGGGGCAACGATCATCCCGAGCGCAGCTGCGAGCAGGCTCAGCAGGGCGACCGCAATAGGGAACCCGGCGAACCACCTGATCAGCAGGAATGCCTGCGCCCGCCAGAAGCCGGCGCCGAACATCGCGCGGAATCGCGCCCAAAAGCCGCCCGATGCCGGGATGGGAGCCGGCACGCGGGCATCGACGTCGAGCAGCGACCGAGCGATCTCGGCCTCAACGGCGGCGAACCCGCGGGTCATCGCGGCCAAGCCGATCAGCAGCGGGATCACAAACGGCGTGATCACCAAGCCCAGGCATAGGCTCCAAACGGTCACCAACGCCACGAACCAGGCCAGACCGAGCGGCAGCGCCAAGAGCAGATAGACCAACCGACGATAGGTCGCAGGATCGGCCAGTGTGGGTCTTATCAGGTCCATCTCAAGCCCTAGTTGGTCCAGGTCGAGTGTAGGCAGCAAGGCGAGGATCACGAAGACTGCGCTCAGAGCGTCGCTCTCAAAGCCCCCCGCGCCAATGAAGGCCACTGGCGTCCCATATTGCAGGTAACTGGCGTGCCTATCGAACGCGCGCGCCCCCAGTGACCGATCGCCGATCCGGCGGGGCGATCCCGGGACGACTTAACCACTAACGACGCAGGGCAGACCGCGCCGGCCGGCAGCCCGCGCCGCCGAACCTAACGAGTCCGGCGCTTGGGTCAAGGACGCCGATGGAGTAGTTCGGCGTCGCCATGACGTCGGCGTCGAGGTCGTAGCGGATCTTCGCGAGCTCGCTCGCCGAAAGGTGGCTGGCGTAGTACTTAG
>JBDTEE010000167.1:0-7825 GCA_039922645.1 Solirubrobacteraceae bacterium
GGCACATCGGTCTGATCGCCGAAGCACTGCGGCGAGGCGGGCGGCAGATCCGCATACCAGTCATAGAACGACAGGATCACCCCGCCGATCAACGACAGAAAACGCGTACCCGCCGCATAGGACGCCATCGACATTGCCGGGATCGGCGAGAACCCCACCACCCGATCCGGTCCATAGCGTTTGATCGTGTGAACATGCGCCGCCGCGACCAGCTCTGTGACCTCGTCCCACGAGGCGCGCACGAACCCGCCCTTGCCGCGCTGACGCTTGTAGGTCCGCGCCCGTTCCGGATCGTCGACGATCTCCGCCCACGCGTCGACCGGATCCCCGAGCCTGGCGCGCGCCTCGCGAAACATCTCCAACAGACTCCCGCGTACGTAAGGATGGCGGAGCCGCAGCGGCGAGTACGTGTACCACGAGAACGACGCTCCCCGCGGACAGCCGCGCGGCTCATACTCCGGCATCTCGGGCCCCACCGACGGATAGTCCACCGCCTGGGACTCCCACGTGATGATCCCCTCCTTCACATACACATTCCACGAACACGACCCCGTGCAATTCACGCCATGCGTCGAGCGCACCACCTTGTCGTGCTGCCAACGACCCCGATACGACCGCTCCCAGTCGCGATCCTTGGCCACCAGCTGACTCCACCCCTCCGCACTGATCGGCCCGCGACGCAAGAACCGGTGCGCCTCCAGCAGCGGACTCGAACGCTCAGGCATGGTGGATCCCCTGCTCAGCGCAGGAGCAGCGGAGCATGATCTGGGTCTTACGTGCGAGTTTCGCCGCGTCTGGGCCGGCTGTCGCCGCGTGTGAACCGCGGATCATCGTGCCTACCTCAGCACCGCGGGGACGATGGGGGTCGGTGGCTTTGGCGCCATCGCAAAAGCTTTTCATAGACCGGGTCGTAAAAGAAGAGTAGTCGAGTTCTCGCCGGTCGCGATCCCCCTCGTGCCCGAGCGGCAAGCCACGATCCGGGGCTCTGGCATGGCGGTCCTCGCGAGCCCTTGCGGACGGCGGATCTCAGGACAGTTCACGAATCGCGCTCGATGCGCCGTCGAGGCCCTCCACTTCGATCAGGCACCCGGCCCGGTCGGGGTCCTCAGGAATGAACCGTTTGAGTCGCGCCGAGGGCTCGAGCTCGTCCAGCAGCCCAAGCGTCAACCCGCGGTGCAGCGTGCAGACCACCTGCTGGTTCTCGCGGACCGCCTCGCGGTAGGGGCAGTTCCCTAGCCTGAAGACGACTCGGCCGGCTTCGCCGCGCTCGCGTTGAGGCGCGAACCCCAGCGCGGTGAGGGTGCGCCCCATCGCCTCCTCGGCCTGCGAACCGCTCCACTTGTGAGGGAGCTCGCGCCCGAGCTCTCGTCCGGCGCGCTCGATCTCACGCAGGCGTCCTGGGCGAGACGAAGTGCTGCGGGCCAGCCAGCGCGCGAGCTGGCGGTAGGCGTCGGGCGGCTCACCGCCCGGCAGAGCGTCGGGCGCAATTGACCAGCTGTCGCGCGGTCGTCCGCGCGGCTGAGGCGCGCGCTCCCGAGCGATGAGGCCCGCCGCCTCCATGCGTTCGAGGTGAACGCGCACCCCGCTCGGGTGAAGTCCCAGCTCCGCGGCGAGCTCATCGCTGCTCGCAGGACGCCCAAGGCTCCACATTCCGGCGAACAACCGGGCGCGGGTGGGCTGGGCCAGGACGTCACCCGGCCCGTCGGGTGCTAGGGGAGCCACCCCCCAAGTTTCTCATACACATCATCGGAAAAGCACGCCAGGATGCTATTTTACTAGTTCCACTCGTAATAAGTAATAACCTTCGCACAGATGGAGTTCGCGCCATGGCGTACGTAATCGCCGAACCGTGCATCGGGGTCAAGGACAATTCGTGCGTCGAAGTCTGTCCGGTGGACTGCATCCATCCCACCCCTGATGAGTCCGGCTACGACCAGGTCGAGATGCTCTACATCGATCCGGAGGAGTGCATCGACTGCGACGCGTGCGTGGAGGCCTGTCCGGTTGACGCGATCTTCTCCGAGGACCAAGTGCCTGAGGAGTGGCAGAGCTTCATCGAGCTGAACGCGGCCTTCTACCGCAAGCAAGCCGCGTGAGGTCTGCTCCTCGACTCGACGAGTCTCAAAGCGCTCACGCGGGCGGACCGGCTGTTTGAGGGTGAGCAGTGGCGACGCGCTGGAGCACAGCCGAAGACGAGCTGCTCCGCGATACGCTGACCAGCTCCCGGTGAAGCGGATCGCTGCTCAGCTCGCACGCTCCCCAGATGCTGTGGTCGCTCGCCGCCAGACGCTGGGTATCGCACCGCGACGCCGGCCAAAACCCTGGTCACCGCGGGAGGAGTCGCTGCTGAGGGCCGGAACCGCGGCCGGCCTGTCCGCCTCGCTGCTCGCCGGGTTGCTCGACCGCTCGACTGGACAGGTCCGAGCCGGGCGCCGCACGCTCGCGGCCCCGCGGCCTCCCGGGCGGCCGTACCTGGCGCGTGAGGACGAGGCGATTCGCAACTGTCTGGCCGCGCGCGGCAACCTCGTGGCGCTCGCGGGCCGCCTCGGGCGCTCACCCGACGCCCTGCGCCTGCGCGCCCAGCAACTGGGCATCTATCGCCCACCACCCCGCCGCCGCTGGACGGACTGGGAGGACGCATTGATCCGCGATGGCTACACCGGCGCCCTGGCCTGCGCCGAGATTACCCGCCGGCTACCGCACCGCAGCGCGGCGAGCGTATCCGCCCGCGCCCGCAAGCTCGGTCTGGCCACTTACGCCCGCCGGTGGAGCCCCCAGGACGATCAGCGCCTGGCTCACCTGACCGCCCGGGGGACCACGCTCGAGGACGTGGCACAGCGGCTGGGCCGTACCCCGGAGGCGATCCGCAGGCGCGCTGCGCGGCTCGGTGCCAAGCCGCCGGCGCCTGCGCCCGCGCCACGGCGCGCTCGCCACTGGACCGGCGAGGAAGACGAACTGCTGCGCCTGCATCATGCCCTGAACCCGGCGCGGCTCGCCGAGCTGCTCGGCCGCTCAGATGCCGCCGCGTGCCGGCGGCTGAGTGTGCTTGGGCTGCGCGTCAGCGCTCAGCGCTCCCCCCATCATCCGGTGAGCCGACGAAACGGCCTGCCCACCCCCGGCGAGCTAGCGGTGCTCGAGCGTGAGCTCCCGCGTGCCACTCCGCGCCATCGCTTGATGATCCTCCGCCGACTCGAACACTCCTCGAGTCGCGCGCGCCCACGCGTCAGCGTGGTCGAACCCCCAACCGCCTGATGACACGTCGCCTAGTCACTCATGCGGTCGGCTCAAGTGCAAGGCGGACACCCTCGTGAGCGACGGCGCCCGCGTCCTCGGCGGCGGCGCGGTCGAGCGCGAAGAAGTCGACCATGCTGGCGGTCGCGCCCGCCCAAGCGAAGCTGCCCAGGCCGGCGGTGGGCTGCCACACGGTCAGCACCAGAGCTCGCCGGCCGCTGAACAAGATTCCCGCGCGGTCGATCGCGTGCTTGGCGTCCTCAGAGCCGTCGTAGCAGATGATCACCGGGTCGGCCGGGGGCTCGGTCATGGAGCTTCCTCGCAATGACGCGGACCGCCAAGGTCCGAGCCGCCGCTTGGAATGAGATGTTCGACGGCTATCTGCGCCGGCGCGCCATGCGGCGAGCGATCGTTGTGGATACGAGACGTAAGAACACGGGTCTCACGGCGCGCTAAGAAGGCATGAACACCTCAGAGTGATTGGAGCAACGATGACCGCCGAAACCCTGACCATCGACGGGCTCGAGCGCTGGTTGCTCTTCGGTGCCCATTGGCGGGTCGTCGACATCTCCAACCAACACGCAGTCGTTGACCTGTGCACCTGTACCGGCGAGCCGCTCGAGCGCCTGCAGACCGAGGACCCTGCGGTGATCGGCTACCTGCGCACGGCGCACCTCGACCTGGACCTCACCTAGCGATGAAGACCTTGATGAACCAGCCAAGCACCTCGGGCCTGTTCTGGCGCCGCGTCGTCGCTTGCCCAGGAGGCTGAGATGGGGCTCGACGTGCGCATCAAGCGGATCTACGACCCACCCGACACCGGCGACGGCTACCGCGTTCTGGTCGACCACCTGTGGCCCCGTGGCGTTTCCCGGGAGCGCGCGAGACTGGACGAGTGGGCGCGCGAGCTGGCGCCCAGCGATGAGCTACGCAAGTGGTTCGACCACGTTCCCACCGGTTTGATGAGTTCCGGGCACGCTACCTGAAGGAGCTCGTCGGTCACGCCGACCGGATCGAGGAGCTGCGCACCCGCGGGAGGACTGGACCTCTTACGATCATCTACGCCGCCCGCGACCGAGAGCACAACAACGCGGTCGTCCTCGCCGAACTGGCGGATCTCTGCTTCTCGTGTCGCTATCGCCATCGACATCTCCTGTTCGGGTTGGATGACCGTCTCGCGTGGACATCGTTCCCACGACCCAGCGCATGCTCCTCTTGCGTCGACCACACACAAGCGTCTTACCTCGACCGAGCCGGACGTGGCTCGCGAGGGCTCCAGCAGCGGGCTCGAGCGCTCAGGCATCGGGCGCGGTGCCTCGCTCGCGCAGCGCCGGCAACATGACGAGTCGAGCCGAACCGATCACGCCATCATCCCACCAGGTCTCAGGAGCTGCCGCAACACGTACTGAAGGATTCCACCGTGGCGAAAGTAGTCGGCCTCCTTGGGGGTGTCGATCCGCACGCGGACGGTGAACGCCTGCTCGTCGGCGCGGATGGTCGCCTCGTGCGGCAGTTCGCTCGCGTTGAGTGGATCGGCGATGCCGAGGATCGCAAACTCCTCCTCGCCGCTCAGCCCGAGCGACTCGACGCTGTCGCCGTCGGCGAACTGCAGCGGCAGCACGCCCATGCCGACGAGGTTCGAGCGGTGGATGCGTTCGAAACTCTCGGCGATGACGGCGCGGACGCCGAGCAGCAGGGTGCCCTTTGCCGCCCAGTCACGCGATGAGCCCGCTCCGTACTCCTTGCCGCCGATCACCACGAGTGGGACGCTATCGGCGGCGTAGCGCATTGCCGCGTCGTAGATCGACATCGCCTCGCCGTCGGGCAGGTGGCGCGTGAGTCCGCCCTCTGTGCCCGGCGCGAGCTGGTTGCGCAGCCGCACGTTCGCGAACGTGCCGCGCATCATCACCTCGTGGTTGCCCCGACGTGAGCCGTAGGAGTTGAAGTCCGCGGGCTTGACTCCGTGCTGCTGCAGGTACGCGCCGGCCGGCCCGTCACGCCTGATCGCCCCCGCGGGTGAGATGTGATCGGTCGTTACCGAGTCGCCGAGCAGCGCGAGCACACGCGCGCCGGCGATGTCTGCGAACGGCTTCGGTTGGGCCGGCATGCCCTCGAAATAGGGCGGCAGGCGCACATAGGTCGACTCTTCAGCCCACTCGAACCGGTCGCCGGCCGGAACGGCGAGCGAGTTCCAGCGCTCGTCACCGTCAAACACCTCGGCGTAGCTCTTCCGGAACATATCAGCGCGGATGGCCTTCTGGATCGTCTGCGCAACCTCGTGCTCGCTCGGCCAGATATCGCTCAGGTACACCGGATTGCCGTCCGTGTCCTCGCCGAGTGGATCGCCCACGATGTCGGCGTCCATCGTCCCAGCCAGCGCGTAAGCGACGACCAGCGGCGGCGACGCGAGGTAGTTCATCTTCACTTCGGCGTGGATCCGTCCTTCGAAGTTGCGGTTGCCCGACAGCACGGAGACGGCGGCGAGATCGTTGTCGTTGATCGCCGCCGAGATCTCGGGTCGGAGCGGGCCCGAGTTGCCGATGCAGGTCGTGCACCCGTACCCCACGAGGTTGAAGCCGAGCGCCTCGAGCGGCTCCGTCAAGCCCGCTCGGTCGAGGTACTCGGTGACAACCTTCGAGCCAGGAGCCAGTGAGGTCTTGACCCACGGCTTCGGGCGCAGGCCGCGTGAGAGCGCGTTGCGAGCGAGGATCCCCGCTCCAAGCATAACCGAGGGATTCGAGGTGTTGGTGCAGCTCGTGATCGCGGCGATGACCACGTGACCGTGGTTAAGCGTCGTCTCGGTGCCGTCTGCGAGCGTGACCGCAACAGCGCTCGCGCGGAGCGTCGTCGCGCTACCCGCCAGCCACCCCTCCGCCTCGCGGTTGTGTGAGCTCGGACTGTGACCGGAGGTGCGGGTCACCGATGGGTGGCCGGGCGGGTTGCTTGCGGGCGGGTCGCTGGAAGGGAAGCTCTCGGCCGAAGCCTCGTCACGGAAGTCGTAGTCGGGCACCAAGCCCTTCAGCGCCGCACGGAACGCGGGCTGGGCGTCGGCCAGCGAGACTCGGTCCTGTGGGCGCTTCGGGCCGGCGATCGATGGCACGACGTCGCCGAGGTCGAGCTCGATCGTGTCCGAGTAGTCAGGCGTCCTGGAATCGGCGTCGTGCCACAGGCCCTGCTCGCGCGCATACGCCTCGACCAGCGTGATCTGCTCCTTGGGACGGCCGGAGAACTCGAGGTAGCGCAGCGTCTCGGCGTCGATCGGGAAGATCGCGCAGGTCGAGCCGAACTCCGGCGACATGTTGCCGATCGTCGCCCGGTCCGCGAGTGGCAGGCTCGCCAAACCGGCGCCGTAAAACTCGACGAACTTGCCGACCACGCCGCGCTTGCGGAGCATCTCGGTAACCGTCAGCACGAGGTCGGTAGCCGTCCCACCTTCGGGCAGCTCGCCATGCAGCTTGAACCCGACCACCCGTGGGATCAGCATCGACATCGGCTGCCCGAGCATCACCGCCTCGGCCTCGATCCCACCGACGCCCCAGCCGAGCACGCCGAGGCCGTTGATCATCGTCGTGTGCGAGTCGGTGCCGACGAGCGTGTCGGGATAGGCCTGGGGTGGGTAGGAACCGATTTCGTCGACAAACACCACGCGCGCCAGGTACTCCAGGTTCACCTGGTGCACGATCCCGGTGTCGGGCGGTACGACCTTGAGATTGTGAAACGTCCCCTGGCCCCAGCGCAGGAAGGCGTAACGCTCCTGGTTTCGCTCGAACTCGCGCTCCGCGTTGCGCTGAAACGCGTCGCGGGTGCCGAACACGTCGACTTGGACCGAGTGGTCGATCACGAGCTCGGCCGGGGTGAGCGGGTTGATCTTGCTCGGGTCCCCGCCCATCGTGGCGATCGCGTCACGCATCGCGGCCAGATCGACTACCGCCGGCACGCCGGTGAAGTCTTGCATCAGCACGCGCGCCGGCGTGAACGCGATCTCGCTGCTCGGCTCGGCACTGGCGTCCCAGCTCGCGAGCGCCTCGACGTCCGCGGCGCTGACGGAGCCGTTGCCCTCCGTGCGCAGCAGGTTCTCGAGCAGGACCTTCAACGAGAACGGCAGCCGCGCGACATCGAAGCGAGGCCGCAACGCGTCCAACCGGAAGATCTCAAACCGACGTTCGCCGACCTGGAGCTCGGCACGGGCATCGAAGCTGTTTGCGGTCATACGAGGCCTCCTGGGCAAGCGGGCCGTGCGAGCGGCGCGCGGCGCCGCTCGCGATTTGAAGATCACCGGCGCTACCTCGGGCTGTCACGTTGGTCTCCAAGAGAAAAGCTCGATCGCTCCCGATCTGTGTTTGGCACGCGAACTGGCTCGCCACGGGCAGCGTCAATCAAACACGATCGAATAGCCATCCCACCTCAGCGGGATTCGCCAGCGGAGCGCCCATCCCACACTTGTGGGACGCGGGCGCTTGACAAGGAATCTGATCGCGGGCAGCGAGATCGTCGCGTGGAGCGCGAGCGTGTCTCTTTGAAATGCCATCCCACGTCGGCGGGATTCGCAGGCCGGGCGCTCACCCCATGGCACAAGGACACTGAACTGTCCGAG
>JBDTEE010000168.1:0-6547 GCA_039922645.1 Solirubrobacteraceae bacterium
CTGGGAGCGCTACGCGTACAACCCCCAAACGCGAAGAACCCGGAGCGGAGGGTCGACCGAGGGTGGGCTGGGATGGGAAGGCTCCGGTGTCAAGCGCTATCAATTTCGGGTCTCCTCCGTTGACGCCAGACGGCTTCCCCCCTGACCCCCGCCAGGACCCGGATCCGCTCGGCTCACTCCACGGACCGGAGATCCACGCGGAGCGCCCCTCCCAGGATCACCCGGCTGCCCGGCGAATCACTACGGCATGCGGACCAGCCGGATGGAGTCCTTTTCTGACGGGGTCATCGCCGTGGCCATCACGCTGCTGGTGCTGGGCATCCGCGTCCCGAGCCCCGCTGGCCATCCACATCAGAGTCTGCTCTACGCCTTGGGACAGGAGTGGCCCTCGTATGCGGCCTATGTGACCTCCTTCATCACCATCGGCATCATCTGGATCAACCATCACGCGATGATCGATCGGTTGGCTCAGAGCGACCGCGGGATTCTGATCATGAACCTGCTGCTGCTCATGACCATCGGGATCCTGCCCTTTGCCACCAATCTCATGGCCACCTACCTGCGGGCGTCCTCGGGCCAGGCCCTGGCCGCAGCGGTCTATGGCGGCTCGTTCCTGCTCATGTCCGTCGCCTTCGCCAGCCTGAACCGGGCGATCCTGCTGCACAAGGCGCACCTGATCGGCGAATCACTGACCCTGCAGCAACGCCAAGCTGTCCTCAAGCGCTCAGTCATCGGGCTGATCCCGTATGCGGCGGCCACAGCGCTGGCCTTCGTTTCCCCCTACATCACCCTGGCCATCTGCGCCGTGGTGGCGGCTTACTATGCCCACCCCGCCGCCAGCGGGGGCGAGGTCGCGGCGTAGCATCGACCCCTGTGGCCAGGACCACCAGGAACGCCAAGGCGGCCAGCGCCGCCAGCGCGGCCAGCGCCGCCAGCGCCGAACGCGAGCTGCGCGCGCTGCTCGGCCCAGAGTCGGTCCGCCCTGGTGACACCCGCGAGTATCTCAGCGACGCCACCGAAAGCCGGGCCATAAGCGGGCGGGCTGACGCCATCGCGCTACCCGAGACTCCGGCCCAGGTCGCCGCGGTCCTGCGCTGGTGCTACGAGCATGACGTCCCGCTCATCCCCCGTGGCGGTGGAACCGGGTTAGCCGCCGGAGCGGTACCCGTTGACGGTGGTGTGGTCCTCAGCATGGAGCGCATGCGCACGGTGCGCGAGCTGCGCCCCGAGCTCTGGCGGACCTGCGTCGAGGCCGGTCTGAGCACCGCCGACCTCGCCCGCCGGGCACGGGAGAGCGGCCTCTACTACCCGCCCGACCCGGGCGCGGCCGAGCAGTCGCAGATCGGAGGCAACATCGCCACGAACGCGGGTGGCCCGCACACGTTCAAGTACGGCGTCACCGGGACCTGGGTGACCGGTCTCGAGGTAGTTATCGCGCCCGGAAAAGTGATCACGATCGGCGGCCCGATCCGCAAAGATGTGGCCGGCTACGACCTACGCTCGCTGCTGATCGGTTCCGAGGGGACCCTCGGCGTGATCACCGCCGCCTGGCTCAAACTGATTCCCGCGCCCGAGACCCAGCTGCCCCTGGTCGCCTTCTACCCCAGCGTCGAGGCGGGCGGCGAGGCTCTTGCGGCCACGCTCGGCTCCGGGGTGATTCCGGCCGCACTCGAGTTCCTCGATGCCGGCGCCCTGGCCGCCGCCCTGGCCTCATTCCCCGGCTCGGCCCCGCCCGAGCCGGCCTTCGCAGTGATCGCCGAGGCCGACGGTTCCCCGGCCGAGGCCGAGCGCGTGCGGGCCGAAATCAAAGAAGCTCTCTCGGAGCGCGCGACCGTCATTCATGCCCCGACCGAGCGAGCAGGGATCGACGCCCTGTGGCGCTGGCGCAGCGCGGTCTCCACCGCCGTCACCAGCCAGCGCGGGGGCAAGGTCTCAGAAGACATCGTGGTGCCGGTGGAGCGGCTGACCGAGGCCATCATCGCCACGCAGGAGATCGGCGCGCGTCACGACCTACCGGCCTGTAGCTGGGGCCACGCCGGGGACGGGAACGTCCACTCCACCTTCCTGATCGATCGCTCGCACCCGAGCGAGCTGGAGCGAGCCGAGCAGGCCGCCGGCGAGCTGTTTGACCTGGCTCGGGCGTTGGGCGGCTCGGTGTCCGGGGAGCACGGCCTCGGCCTGGTCAAGGCTGGCGCGCTCGAGGGTCAGTGGTCGGAGCCCGCGCTGCGCCTGCACGAGTCGGTCAAGCGCCTGTTCGACCCCAAGGATCTGCTCAACCCGGGCAAGAAGATCGCCCGCTCGCGGAAGCCAGACGCGACTTAGGTGGCGACGGCCGCCACGGCCCGGGCCCGCTCGCGGCCCTGGGGCAGGACCCGCTTGTTCAGGTCGTACTCGTAGACGTAGAAGTCGAGCTCCATCTTGTGGCGGGGCCGGTCGGTCCAGGCGCCATGACGGCGGGCGTCGGCACGGATCTCGGTTTCCATCTCAGCCGGGCTGGGCGGCGCCCAATCACCGGCCAGCCACCGGGCGGCCAGCTTGGCCTGGGCCTCGGCAAACGGGAAGATCGACGGGATGGCCTGGCCGAAGCCGATGAAGGCGAGATTCTCGAGGCCGGGCTTGAACATCCGCTTGTAGAGGGGCAGATCGTTCCCGGGGGCGGAGATGAAGTCCGGATCGAAGAAGGGAAAGCTGATCCGGTAGCCGGTGGCGTAGACGATCGCGTCAGCGGTCTCGACGCTCCCATCGGCGAAGCGCACCTGATCACCATCTAGGGAGGCGATGTCGGGCTTGGCCGCCGCGTCGCCTGACCCGAGTCGCAGCAGCAGCTCGCTGGACACCGTCGGATGCGCCTCGAGGAAGCGGTGGTTGGGCGTGGGCAGCCCGAAGCTCTCCATCTTGCCTGAGATGATTCTGGGCAGCGCCTGAGCGAGTCGGCGTTGAAGGCCGAGCGGCAGCCGCGGGTTTGTCTTGAACACCTGGTCCACCGGCCGGCCGAAGGCGTACTTGGGGATCACCCAGGCGCCGCTGCGGGTGGACAGGAAGACGCGTTCGGCCACGCCCTTGCGGGAGAGCTCGGAGACGATGTCCACGCCGCTGTTGCCGATGCCGACCACGACCACCCGCTTACCGCGCAGATCGAGCGGCTCGGTGGGATCGATGTAGTGGTGGGAGTGAATCGTCTCGCCGGAGAATGAGCCGGGAAACTCGGGCAGCAGGGGATCCCAGTGGTGTCCGTTGCAAACCAGCAGGGACTCGAACTCGTGGGTCTCTCCGTCGCTCGTGCGGATCCGCCAGCCACCCTCGGGATCGGGTTCGGCATGCTCCACGGCGGTCTGGAAGCGGATGTGGTCGCGCAGCCCGAAGCGCTCGGCGAACTCGAGCAGGAAGCGATGGATCTCCGTGTGGTGCGGAAAGTCGGGATAACGCTCGTCGAGCGGGAAGTCGTTGAAGCTGATCGCCGTTTTCGAGGTGTCGATGTGCAGCGAGCGGTAGGCCGACGAGCGTCCATTGGGGTTGCGGAAGTACCAGTTTCCGCCCAGGTCGTCACTTGCCTCGAAGCACGTGTAGGGCACACCCCAGTCCCCGAGCGCCTTGGCAACGCAAAGCCCGCTGACCCCGGCGCCGATCACACATACCTGAGGAGCACGGTCGTTCATGGGCTGCATCCTATGTACTGGCCGCGGGCTGCGCGGCCGTGGCCCGCGCAAGGGAAACCCCGCTTACCCGGGGTCCTCAATCCGGCGAGCCGCCCCAGCCAACAACCCGTACGTATCCGGCCGGCGCGTGCGCAGGAAGGGGAACAGCTCCAGCCAGTCCCGGCGCTGATCCAGGTCGAGATCGGCGACCAGCACCGCCGGTTCATCCCGGGGCGCCTGGACGAGGATCCGCCCGTAGGGGTCCGAGATGAAGCTCGAGCCGTAGAAGGTCAGCGGGGGCTCGACGCCGATCCGGTTCACCGCGACCATGAACGTGCCGTTGGCGATTCCGGCCCCCACGATCACCTGCTGCCAGAGGGGCTGGGTATCGAAGTCGGGATGGTAAGGCTCGGAGCCGATCGCCGTCGGGTAGATGAGCACCTCGGCGCCCTCCAGCGAGTACGCGCGAGCCAATTCTGGGAACCACTGGTCCCAGCAAGTCGGACAGCCCAGCTGGACCGGACCCTCGCCGGTGGGTAGGACGGTGAGCGGGAAGGCATCCTCGCCCGCGGGACCGGGGCGGAAGTAGCGGTCCTCGTAGTAGCCGGCCGTGATCGGGATGTGCAGTTTGCGGGTCCGCGAGAGCAGCTCCCCATCGGGGGCCAGCACGACCGCGGTGTTATAGCCCAGCCCGTCCGGGCCTTCGGGCCCGTCAGCCCGCTCAAACAGCGAGGCGTGAACGTGCACCCCTGTCGCTGCGGCCATCCGCCGGGCGAACTGCACCGTGGGGCCGGTTTCCAGGTCCTCTGGCTTCGCGCCCGCCGCCTGCGGTCCGCCGGGAGTGATGGCGAAGTACGGGGAGAGGGTCAGCTCCTGCAGGCAGATGATCTTGGCCCCGGCGTCGGCGGCCATCTGGATGCCGCGGGCCAGGACCGCCTGGTGCTCCTCACCGTCGGGATGCCAGCGCTCCTGAACCAGGCCAAGCCGCAGCGGCGCCCGCTCGGCCGGCCGCGTCCGCGCCGGCGAGGCGGGAGCGGTGGCGGTGCGCAGGACCGGAGCTTCAGGCATTGCGCACCGGAACCTGTTGGGTAATGCAGTGCGGGCCGCCACCTCCGTAGGCCAGCACCGGGCCGGGCACCGCGATCACCTCGCGGCCTGGATAGGCGTCGGCGATCATCGCCAGGGCCTCATCATCACTCAGAGCTCCGCTGACCGGCACGATGACCGCACCATTGCAGATGTAGAGGTTCAGATAGCTGGCCGCCACCGTCTCCCCGGCGACCTCAACATAGGGCAGGAAGGGCAGTTCGGCGACCTCGATGCCGGCCGCCCGCAGGCGGTCGAGGTTCTCGACACATCGGGCGAAGTTCGGGTTCTCCTCGTCAACCGTCTGGAGCAGGACACGACCGGGGGCGATGAAGGCCGCGATCAGGTCCACGTGCCCGTCCGTGTCGCGATCCTCAACCAGTCCCTGTCCCAGCCAGAGAAGGCGCTCGGCGCCGAGTCGCAGGGACAGCTCGGCCTCGATCTCATCCCGGGACAGCGACGGATTGCGGCTCGGGTGCAGTAGGCACTGCTCGGTGGTCAGAAGCGTGCCCTGCCCGTCAAGCAGGATCGATCCACCCTCCAGGACCAATGGGGAGCTGATCACCTGATCCCCGAGCTGCTCGGCGATCAGGCCGCCAACGGCGGCGTCGCGATCCCAGCCGGAGAACTTCTCCCCCCAGGCGTTGAAGCGGAAGTGGACCGCCAGGCGCGACCCATCATCGCCGTAGGTGTAGATCGGGCCACAGTCACGCAGCCACGAGTCATCGAGGGGCAACTCGACGACCTCGACGCCGGCACCGCAGGCTGACCGCGCAGCCTCCGCGTCGGGCCCGGGGTTGGCGATCATGGTCACGGGCTCGAAGGCCGCGATCGCGTTGGCCACCGCTGCGTAGTCGGCCCTGGCCAGGGCGAGGGTCAGCCCCCATAGCTCCACCCGGCATGGCCATCCCATGAGCGTTCGCTCGTGGGGCTCCCATTCAGCCGGCGTGCGCACAGCGCCAGCCTACGCCAGGTGCTGGCGATGGGCCACTGCGGCCGCCTCGGTCCGGCCCTGAACGCCCAGCTTGGCGAGGATCCGTGAGACGTGCACGCTGGCCGTTTTCTCGGCCATGAACAGGGCAGCGCCAATCTGCCGGTTGGTCGCCCCCTCGGCGACCAGGGCCAGCACCTGGCGCTCGCGCGGGGTGAGACCAAACGGATCCTCCGGCTGGGTCGGCCCCTTCGCCGGAGCCGCCCCGCCGGGCCCCAGACCGAGGCGCGCCCGCTCGACGAGGCCACGCACCTCCCGCTCGAGCCATTGCGAGCCGAGCCTCCCGGCCACTTCGAGAGCCGCTGCGGCCGCGTGCGCGGCAGACTTGCGTTCGCCGCCGGCGACTTGCTCCTCGGCCTCGCGCCACCGGGCCACGGCGGCTGGGTAGGGTCGCTGCACCGACTCCCAGGCCTCGGCCGCGAGGCGCCACTCACGCGCAGCACTGCGGCCGCGGGCTCGAGCCATTTCCGCTCGCGCCAGGGTCAGGTGGGCGCCTTCCACCGGGCCCCCTTCCTGAGCCGCCGCCTCGAGGCGCTGAAGGTGGATGCGGGCGCGGGCCAGGGCATCGCGCACCCCGCCGCGCTCGCGCAGGTCGCGCGCGCGTTGGGCGTAGTCGGCCTCCACGCGAGCGCCGACGGCCGTGACCTGGGCGATCCGGACCACGTCGTCGGTGCAGAACTCCACGCGGTCGAGCGTGTTCTCGACCGCCGCCCGAGCCCCCTCGAGGTCGCGGTTGCGACGCAGCAGTTCACCCCGTAACGAGCCGTAGAGGCCGATCCATTGCGGCTCGCTGGACACGGCGACCAGGGGCTCGGCCGCGTCGAGGGCAAGCTCA
>JBDTEE010000169.1:0-5919 GCA_039922645.1 Solirubrobacteraceae bacterium
AGCGCGGCCAGCAGCAGCACCAACTCGCCCCCAGCAACGGTGGCCACGAGGCGGCCCCGATGCATGCCCAGACGGTCAGAGGTGGCTCCGAACGCCGCTCTGCTCACCGCAGCAGGCGCTCGAATCGTTGGCCGCTTCATCAAAAGCGATTATCAGCAAACCGTCCTGGCGGTACGCAGCCGAGGACTGGATCAGCGGTACCCAGTGGCGCAGGAAGGCGTCCGCCGCGGGCAGTCCGCCCGGGCTACCGTCCGCGCAGGGGGCGTCGTGTCCGTCGTTACAGAGATTCGGCGTGATGAAGGAGAGGCTTGGGGTCGCCGTGATTGAGTTCAGGTCGCCGGCCAGTTGGCTCAGGGCAACGTCATGCGCCTGGCAGTTGGTCGTGTTATCGATGATCGAGTGGAAGTAGACGAACGGGTTATGGCGGGTGGCGTACTGGTCGGTGGGGCTCGCCTGCTGAATCTGGTCAGGATTTCCGCTCGCCGGATGCGCGCAGGTCGTTCCGTTATCGCGGACCGGGTTGTTTCCCATGTCCTCCATGTATCCCTTCCAACTCAGTCCCTTGGCCTGGAGCTGACCGGCGACGGTGCTCACCGACGCGGGGTAGACACATCCCTGACCGAGGACCTGCCCGCCGCTGGCCGGCGTCCCGGGCGCCACGTTGACAAACACCGGGCAGTCCGCCTGGGTGGTCAAGTTGGGTGCCTGGCCGCTGACCATGGCGACGTAGTTGTCCAGCGAGTTGTGACCGATCCCGTAGTAGTTCGGGACATAGGCTCCGGCCGCCGTCAGCGTGTAGGCCAGGTACGGAGCTGGTGAGGAGGGACCGAACGTGGTCGAGGCGTTCTCGTTCTCCAGCACGATCACGAACACGTGCCCGACCCTGGGCGGCCTGGCGGCCGAGGCCGCAGGTGCCCGGCAGGCACAGATTCCCAGTACGAGCAGCAACACACCTAGGCGTGTACAGAGAACTCCAGGGTTCGGCGCTTGCCAGTCAAAACGGGTCAAGGCCCGATGTTTCCCCTACCCCGGAAAGCGTTTCCTCATCGCACTTTTCACCCGATGATCACCGCGCACTGCTAACCGCGCCGAGCGGCGGACTGGAGGTGGTAAGGAACGCCGTAGTCTCCGCCCACCGCTCGTCCGCGAACGTGGACGTAGTCGAGATAGAGGACCGACAGCGTCGCCTGGGCGAGGACGAGCACCGTGAGCAGCACTCGGCCGCGTCGGGGATGAACGAGCGCAGCCAGCGCGAGAAAAACGAACGGCAGGGCGTAGGCAACGATCAGATAGTGGCGGTAGATCACCGCCCCGCTGGCAGTCAGCAGCACCCCGAAGCCCAGAAGGGACGCCGAGACGACCAGTCCGGTATCCGAGCCCCGACCCATCACCAGCCAGTGCAGCCGTCGCAGTCGCGGCCAGAGGCCGAGCGCGAGGGCTTGGACGGCGATGGCCACAGCCACGACGCCGATCACGCCGACCGCGATCTCGACGAGGTGCAGCGAGTGGCCGCCGACCGTGGGCCAGGCGAGCAGGCCATGGTGAAAGCCCTGGGCAGTACCGAATACGGGGAGCTGGAGCAGACTGAGCCCGAGGCTGTTCGAGATCCAGAGAATCCAGAACCGCGGGGGGATCAGATGCGAAATGCTCTCCTTCGAGGCGCTCGGGTGCGAGAGCAGATGGGCCAGCCACGGCACAAGCGTCGCCGCCCCGACCAGCGATCCGGCAAACCACCAGCGCCAGCGCACGCTGCGACGATCAAACAAGGCTGTCCAGGCCACGATGCCTCCGGCAAAGAAGAAGCCGGTCATGTGGATCTGGCCCAGCCATGCGCCGATAAGCCCCCAGGCAAAGGCGCCGCCCCGGTGGCTGCGGCGCCACCAGGCCAACAACGTGGCGACGACAAA
This sequence comes from Solirubrobacteraceae bacterium, assembly GCA_039922645.1. Taxonomy (GTDB): domain Bacteria; phylum Actinomycetota; class Thermoleophilia; order Solirubrobacterales; family Solirubrobacteraceae; genus Palsa-465. Next base: position 1,908 of record JBDTEE010000169.1, read on the forward strand.
AGGCGGCAGGACCGACTGGATCCAGAGCTTGCGACTGAAAAGCACGGCCAGCGGATTCACGGCGACCAGCGCGGTGGCCCAGAGCCATGGCTCCCGTTGCCGGGACGGAACCACCCGGAGGGCAAAGACAGCCAGCCCCACGAGAGCGATGATGTTCAGCACCATCACGCCGCGGAGGAGCTGAACCGGGGTGAGGAGGTGAAGCCCCTTGGCCATCAGCGAATACACCCAGATGCCCATCCCCGGGTTGCGGGTCCCCACCCCGGAATTCTGTCCCAGCCACGGAAACGGATCAGAGCCCGTGGCGTGGTGAAACAGGTACATCTCGTCGCCCTTGTATTCCATGTCGCTGGGCCAGATGAGGCGCAGGATCACGCCGAGGAGAACCGCGGCGGCCAGGGCCACCATTGCTCTCCGTTGCCGCATGCGCCCGATCACGGGTCGCGACTCTACGGGGCCCGCGGAAGTGGCGATGCCGGTCGGGCCCGCTAGCCACCGCCGAGTTGAACCGCCTTGACGATGAGCAGGATGACTGACACGACCAGATAGCCGCGCATGGCCAGCATCGCCGTCTTGCGGCCGGTCGACCAGCGCGGACGCGACAGCAGCGCGAGCGGAGGCATCGTCCACTGCGCCTTGGGAATACCCGGTCCCGACTCCACGACGGTGACCGCCTGCGCCCCCCGTCGCGAGCGCAGCACCGCGAGGCCAAACGCGCTCAGGCCGACGGCCAACACCGCGCCCCCGATCAGGGAGACCTCGGTCACGTTGATCCCGGGGAAGACGGTGGTCGCCATGAGGATCAGTGACAGCAGAACCAGGACGGCGACGATCACCGAGGCGAGCACGTTCAGCCAGCCGGCGTTGGTCCACGGCCCGAGTACGTCGCGGTCATTGCAGAGCAGCAGCAGGAACACACTGGCGCTGGGCAGCAGCACGCCGGCCAGGGCCTGCACGGCCAACGTGATCACGCCGAGCGGCGCACCGGGGATGAGCACGATCGCCGCCGCGCCAACGATCAGCGCACTGAAGATGCCGTAGAAGAGCTTGGCGTCGGTGAAGCTGCGGTGCAGAGAGCTCTTGGTCCCGGACACGTCCCCGAAGGCGTAGCTGGTGGAGAGGGTCAGCGCCCCGGCGCCGATCAAGGAGGCGTTGAGAAGGACAACCGCGAAGAACACCGCCGCCGTAGAGCCAAGGGTGTGACCGAGGGCAGTCGCGGTGGCACCTGCATCGGTGAAGTGACCGAAGTACGGCGTGCCTTGGAAGGCAAAGGCCGAAACGGCGATGAACGCCGCAGCGCCGAGCACGACGACGACGGCACCGATCCAGGTGTCAAGCCGCTCATAGTTGATCCAGCGAGGCGTGATCCGCTTATCGACGATGTTGGACTGCTGAAAGAAGAGCTGCCACGGCGCGACCGTCGTCCCCACCATGCCGATGATGAGCAGGATCGAGGTCGAGTTAGCCCCCCCGCGGATCCCTGGGATGACGAAGTGCTCAGCGACGTTCCCGATGCTGGGATGAGCAAAGAAGAAGAGCGGGATCACCAGCAGGTTCGCGAACACGAACGCAAACATCGAGCGCTCCCAGAAGCGGAAGCTGCCGCTGGCGGTCATGGCGATCAGGCCGACGGCGGCGATCGGGACGGCGACGTACTTGGAGACTCCGAAATAGCCGAGCGCGAGACTGACGCCGATGAACTCGGTGACGATCGTCAGGAAGTTCAGCAGGAACAGATCGCCGACCGAGAACCAGCCCCAGAAACGCCCGAAGCGTTCATTGATCAGTTTGGCGTGACCGACGCCGGTGACGGCACCGAGACGAACCACCATCTCCTGGTTGACGATCAGGACGGGAACCAGCAGCAGCAGCACCCACATCAGGCTGGTGCCGTAGTTCTGCCCGGCCTGGGAATAGGTGGCGACCCCGCCAGCATCGTTGTCGCCGACCATCACGATCAGTCCGGGGCCGATGATGGCCAACAGAGCCAGCCCACGCGAACGCAGTCCGCGGCGGTTCTGTTGGTTCTCCCCGAGCGTGCCGAAAGCACCCTGGATGTCGCCGACATGGGCGGAGTCGAGCACCGCACGCTCGCGCGGGACTTCGGCGCCCGATGCGGCCTGCGGGGCGCCCATTAGTGGATCCGTCATCATCTCGACCTCCTTTCCAGGCCGCTCGCAGCGAGAGCCGCGGCCGGCGGGAGGTCACCTACGCCAGGGACTTAGTCCCGGCGTGCGACGAGGATCTCCGCGCGGGCCGCGAGGCTGCTACTTCGCGGTAACTCGTCGTGCTCGGGATATGCATCGCAAGGCGTCATTTCGAGATACAGGCTAGCAAGACAAATCGCCCGCGTGGGTTGGGATTTCGTGACCCGCGGGGACCGGAGATGGCCGATCAGCCGCGGGCGACACCGGCCCGCCGGCGCCACTCCTCGGGCACCAGCAACTCGAGCACGTCGTCAACGGCAATGACTCCCACCGGCGTACCGGAATGGTCAAGGACCGGCATGGCAACCAGGTTGTAGTCGGCCATCAACCGCGCCACCTCGGGAAGGTCCGCCTCGGCGAACACGGTGGGCAGCTGCGAGTCGGTCAGCTCGGAGAGCGCCTGTCCAGGCTGCGCGCGAACAAGCTCAGCCAGCGACACGGGGGCGATCAGCGCGCCGTGCTCGTCGACGACGCACACGAGCGCGATCTGCTGCAACCCGAGCGTGCTTGCGCGGACCCGGTCCAGCGCGTCGCCCACGGTCGCTTTGGCCGGTGCCACGATGAAGTCGGGGTTCATCAGCCCGCCCGCGGTGGACGGATTGTGACCGAGCAGTCCCTTGACCTTGTGCTGCTTGGCCGCCGGCATCAGGTTCAGGATCGGGATCCGGCGCTCCTGCTGTATCTCCAGCAACAGATCGGCCGCGTCGTCTGACGCCATCCGCCCGAGCACCTCGGCGACCTGCTCGTCGGAGCGCTCACGGAGGAACTCGACCTGGTGCTCGTCATCGAGCTCCTCGAACACATCGGCCTCGAGCTCCTTGTCCTGCGAGACCGCCTGAAGGATCTCCTCCCCCTCGTCGTGGGAGGCAGCCTCGACGAGGTCGGCGATCTGGGCCGGATGCAGCCGCCGCAGGCGCAGCGAGCGAAGCTTCAGGCGCGAGGTCGGGACGTGCCCGACGAACGCCTCCATGTCGCGCCAGGGAACGAACTCCTCGTGCTCGGTGTCATGACCGCGGAAGCGGCGCGGAAGCAGTCGATAGATGCGGGCCCGGAAGCTCGGGTCGACCCCCGCCACCCACCAGCTGCCCTGCTCACGGATCAGTTCGACATCACGCGCAGTGACGAGGCAGGCCGTCTGGACGTTGATCAGGCTGCGATCCACCACGTCTGCCCGCAGCAGGACCTCCCCGGCTCGGCGCTCGAATTGGGCCAGGTTCAGCTTCGTGGTGGCTGTTCTGGCCGCCGCCCGCTCAAGCCGATCGATCCGGTTCATGGGCACGAACATCTCGCGTCCGCCGATCCGCGCGACCAGGCCCACGACAGACGGCAGCTCGTCGGCAAGGTCGAGCCGCGCGACGACATCCTCGATGCGCCCGAGCCGCTCGCCGGTGCTGTCCAGCAGTGGACTGCCGGCTACGGATGAGAGATGGACGATCGCGTCAGCCACGATGTTGGACTACAGGCTAACCCAGTACGGAGCCGTCTCAGAAGAAGTAGCCGCGCCACGAATCGTCGATGCCCAACCATGACACGGAGCAATCCGGAAACTGGCGGTCGATCGTCGGTGAGCTGCGCCGCCGTTACCTCGACGCGCTGCTGATGGGGGCCGAGGACGACGCCGAGCGTGTCGTGCGAGAGGCGATGGATGCCGGTACGACCGAGGGGATGATCGGTGGGGAGATCATCGCCCCGGCGATGCGTGTCGTCGGAGATCTCTGGGAGACCGGCGCGATCACGGTGGCTGATGAACACCTGGCCACGCAGATCTCGACGCGGGTACTGATGCTTCAGCGCGAGGCCTTCCG
>JBDTEE010000170.1:0-27334 GCA_039922645.1 Solirubrobacteraceae bacterium
CACTGACGAGCTCCACGTCCTGCAGCGTCCGCTTGGCCAGTCCGGTCAGCACCCGGCCGGGGCCAACCTCGATGAAGCGGGCCACCCCCAAGTCGTGCAGGGTCAGCATCGTCTCTCGCCAGCGCACCGGGCGGGTGAGCGCCTCGGCAAGCTCGCGCCGCGGATCGGTGAAGGGCGCCGCGGTGACGGCGGAGATGACCGGGACGGCAGGCTTGCTGAACTCGGTGTCGGCCAGTGCAGACTCGAACTCGGGCACGGCCGCGGCCATCATCGGGGAATGAAACGCGCCGGTGACGTCCAGCTCCATGGCCCTCAGGCCGAGATCCTTGGCGTGGTTCACAGCCTCGGGAAGCGCGCTACGCGGACCGGACAGCACCACCTGCTGGGGCGAGTTGTCGTTGGCGATGACCAGGTCATGGACCAGCGCCACTTCCGGCGCGCGCTCGGAGGCGCCTCGCCCCATGACCACAACCATCCCGCCCTCCCCCGCCTTCAGGCCCGCCTCGTGCATAAGTGAGCCGCGCAGCGTGACCAGGGCCATCCCGTCCGACTCGGCCAGCGAGCTGGCCGCCACCAGAGCCGCCAACTCGCCCAGCGAATGTCCGGCCATGAAGTCGCCCAGCGGCGAGCCGAGACTCGACCACCCGGCCAGGCTCGCCGTGAAGATGGCCGGCTGGGCGAAGTTGGTTCCCTCGCCCGCACGCGGGAACGGATCCTCCCCGACCGCCGCGATGACCAGCTCGAGCAGCTCCGGACGTGTGCGCTCCACTGCCTCGCGCATATCGGAGGTTTGGCTTCCCTGCCCGGGAAACAGGATCGCGCTGGTTGCGGACATTCGGATCAACCTACGCCGTCTTTGCTTGTGCGGTACACGCGGCGAGCCTCGTTCCCCCCGTTCGGGGGGAGGAGCGATAGGCTGGCGCCCATGAGCCTGCCCGAGCCAAGACCCTCCAGCGCTGCGCTGATCACTGGCGCCTCGGCGGGCATCGGGGCGGCGGTGGCACGCGAGCTGGCCGCGCGGGGCCACAACCTGGTGCTGGTCGCCCGACGCAAGGACAAGCTCGACGAACTCGGCGACGAGCTTGCGGCGAAGCACGGCATCCGGACCGAAAGCCTGGGCTGTGACCTGACCAAGAGCGCCTCGCGCGATCGCCTGGCCGGACGGGTGGCCGGGCTCGGGCTCGAGGTCGACATCCTGATCAACAACGCCGGCTTCGCCACCGGTGGCCCGTTCCACGAAGCCGACCCCGTGCGTGAGATCGACCAGGTCAAGATCCTCGTCGAGGCACCGGTGGCGCTCTGCTCGGCCTTCCTGCCCGACATGGTCCGCCGAGGCCACGGTGCGGTGTTGAACGTTGCCTCTACGGCGGGGATGCAACCGCTCCCCTACTCGGCCGGATACTCAGCCGCCAAGGCCTACATGCTCACCTTCTCCGAGGCGCTCCATCAGGAGGTGCGGGGTCTCGGCGTGACGGTGACTGCACTGGCCCCGGGACCCGTCTCGACCGAGTTCTGGGATTCGGCCGGCTGGCAGGCCGGTGGTCAGGCGTTCGAGAAGGCGGTCCCCAAGCCGGCGTGGGTGACGGCGGAGCAGACGGCCCGAGCCGGGGTCAAGGGCCTCGAGGACGGCCAGCGGGTTGTCGTGCCCGGCCTGACCATCCGCACGGCGATGATGGCTGCGCGCTACGTGCCCCACGCGCTGAAGCTGCCCGCCATCGAGCGGGTCCTCCGCCGCCGCTGAGTCTCGGACGCAGCTAACCGATCAGCCCGATGCGCTGCGCCCGCTGCACGGCCTCCGCTCGGTTGCGGGCCTGAAGCTTGCGATACAGGGCGCTGGTGTGCTCCTTGACCGTGTGCGGAGAGAGAAACAGGCGCTCGGCGATCTCGCGGTTGGTCGAGCCGGCCGCGATCAGGTCGAGTACCTCGCGCTCGCGTTCGCTGAGCAGCGGCGCCGGCTGCTCTGAGGTCGGCGAGAACATGGTCATGCCCAGCCCCACCGCCCGTACGGCGCGGGCCACATCGCGGGCCTCCCAGTCCTTGGAGATGAAACCCGACGCCCCCGCCGCCCGGGCAGCGGCGGGTGACATCCGCCCGGCCCCGGAGATCAGGAGCACCCGCGTCGTGGGAGAGGCGCGGCGAATCGAGTCACACACGTCCGCGCCCGACTCCCCGGCCAGGAACAGGTCGACCAGAGCCACATCGGCGGGGAACTTGCGCAGGACCTCGAGGGCCTCGGCGCCGCTGCGCGCGGCTAGGCACCGCTGCACCCAGGGCTGCTCGCCGAGCATGACTCGGAAGCCCCAGTGCACGACGTCGTGATCGTCGACGACCAGCACGCGTAGCGGGCGCTCGGTCGCCGCCGGGCTCACAGCTCGCCCTCGCCGACGGGCACGACCAGCCGCACCCGCCACAGACCCGGCGCCGGGGCTCCGAAGTCGATCATCCCCCCGTGCTGGAGCGCCTCGAAGGCGGCCAGGCGCAGACCCATTCCAGCGCCGCGTGCACCCGGCCCCACGCCGTCGTTGCGGACCTCCAGGGTGAAGGTGTCATCGTCGGAGGAGACCCCGACGGTGATCTGGGAGGCGGCCGCGTGCTTGGCCACGTTGCGCAGCGCTTCAGCCAGCACCGACTGAGCCAGTGGTTCGATGTCGGAGGGCACCTTGACGCCCAGCGCCCATTCGATGTCGATCAACTGGCCGGCCTCGATCCGTCGCTCCAGCTCGGCCTCGAGGGTGGTCCCGGTCTGGAGGGGCACGGCGGCCAGCGGACGCTCGAGGGCGCGGCGAAGATCGTTGAGCGCCTCCTGCAGTTCGACGCGGCAGCGCTCGCGCTCCGCATCATCGAACGAGCGCTCGGCGCTCAGCGCCAGCGAGACGCCGAATAGCCGCTGCATGACCCGCTCGTGAATCTCCCGGGCTAGCTCGATCCGTTCCCCCAGTCGGCGGTTGCGCTCCTCCTGACGGGTGGCGTTGCGCGCCGTGGCCACCAACGCCGCCGTCTTGCCCAGGGTCCAGAGCAGATGGCGTTCTCCGTCGCTGAGCTCGAAGCGCCCCCCGCCGCGGTCGGCGCAGATCACGCCGTAGGCTCGCCCGGCGGCACTCAGCGGCGTGCAGACCAGGGTGGTGATGCCGAGCAGCTCGGCGTACTCGCGGGGCACCTGCTCTTCGATCCGCTCGGAGACCACCACCACCTCATCCTGGGCCAGGGCGCGCTGGGCGATCGGGGTGGCTACAAGTGTGGGGCTCGGCTCGAGGGTGGCCAGCTGGGCAAACGAGGTCCCATAGCTGCCCACCGGCCGCACCGTCCGCCGACCCGCCTCGGCCATGAAGATCGCCGCCCGGCGCATCGTCGTCAGGCGGCAGATGGCCTCGCAGATGCGGTCATAGAACTCGGTCGAGGTGATGTCGGTGTCGACCTCGGCCAGAAGCTCGACGAAGACCTCGAGCGGCTCTACGCCGGCGAATAACGAAGGAGCGCGGTCGACGCTCACGCCGCCTCTGGTTGTCCTGCGCTCGCCGTCCGGCTGGCTCGCCCCGGCTGCAGGACACCAGAGTCATCCGGCGGCAACTCGTACCGGTGGCGGATGTCGTACAGGGTGGTGCGTTCAGCCGCCGGGCGCCCGGCGCGATGGGCCGCGGCAATCAGGTCCTCGGGCTCGAGCCGACTGCCGTGATAGCTGCCGGCCATGCGTGAGATCGACTCCTCCATGAGGGTGCCACCGAGGTCATTGACTCCCCAGCGCAGCGCCTCGGTGGCGGCGTCGAGGCCCATCTTGACCCAGCTGGCCTGGACGTTGGTCACCGTGTCGCCCAGGGCGAGGCGGAACACCGCGGTGTGCTTGAGATTCTCCTCGCGGGAGATCTCCTGGACGCCGTGGGTGCGGCCGAGGAGGGTGTGGAAGGGGATGAAGGACAGGGGCACGAACTCGGTCAGCCCGCCGGTCCGCTCTTGGAGCTCGCGGATGACCCGCATGTGCTCGGCTAGCTCCCAGGGCTCCTCGATATGGCCAAACATGACTGTCGCCGTGGAACGGATGCCCTCCGCGTGGGAGGCCTCGATGATCTCGACCCAGCGTCTGACCGGCAGCTTGTTGGGCGAGATGCGCTCGCGCACCCCGTCGTGCAGGACCTCGGCCGCGGTACCCGGGGTTGAGCCGAGTCCGGCCTCGTGCAGCTGTGCGAACACCGCGCGCGGGGCCAGGCCGCTGACATCGCACATGTGGGCGATCTCCATCGGCGAGTAGGCGTGAAGGTGAAGCTGGGGCGCCAGTCGCTTGGCCAGGCGCAACCAGCCCAGGTAGTCCTCGAGACCCCAGTCGGGATGGATGCCCGACTGGAGGCAGATCTCCGTGGCACCGACCTCGACCGCTTCCTCAACCCGGCGGGCGAACTCGGCCTCGGAGTGCTCATACGCATCGGGCGAGCGCTTGGATTGCCCGAAGCCGCAGAACGCGCAGCCGACCACGCACACGTTGGAGACGTTGATGTTGCGGTTGACCACGAACGTGACCGTCTCCCCGGCCAGGCGCCGGCGGAGTTCGTCGGCGGCTCCGCGAAGGTCTTCGATCACCGCCGGCCGCTGCTCGGCGAACAACGCGGTCAGCTCCTCCGCGCTGAGCGCATGTCCGCTTCGCGCACGCTCGATCGCGCGTGGGGCGATGTCATCGGCCAGGCGCAGCTCGGCCCGCCGGCCACTGCCCCTCCGGGGTATGAAGGACCAGTAACGGTTGCGGATCACGTCGAGCACTGGCTCGGCGATCCACTCCGAGTCGATGTACTCGGGGTAGACGCACAGACGCTCGGAGACGGCAACGCCTTGGGGAGCCAGGCGCTTGCGCACCTGAGTCGGCGACGGGAAGGGATGTTCGGGCGAGATGTGGTCCCCGTTGGCGCTCAGGCCGCCCAGGTCGCTGGCTCCAGCTCGCACCAGGTCCGGCCACCAGTCAGACAGGTTGGGGGGCACCTGGATCCCGATCTCGGGCATCAACCGGCGAGCCTCGGCCACCAGTCGCGTCATGTCCTCGAGGCTGACCGGGCTGGACCACGACGGAGCGTCAAGCTGTGGGCCCTCGCCCACGCCCGTCCGCCAGTACTCCTCTGCCGCGGCTCCGGCGATCTCGGCCGGTTCGCGGCCGTAGTAGCTCTGGTGGGGGACGAAGTTCTGGAGGATGATCTCCTGGACGTGGCCGTGGCGCTCTTGGAGATCGGCCAACGCGGCCAGGGACTCCATCCGCTCCGCCTCGGTCTCTCCGATCCCGACCAGGATCCCGCTGGTGAATGGGATGTGCAGCTCTCCGGCCGCGGCGATGGTCTCCATGCGCCTGGCCGGGTGCTTGGTCGGCGAGCCGGCGTGCACCGTCTCCATGAGCCGCTCGGAGGTTGACTCGAGCATCAGCCCCTGTGAGGCCGTGACCTCGCGCAGGCGGGCCAGATCCTCGCGGGGCAGCACGCCGAGGTTGGTGTGCGGGAGCATCCCGCGCTCGAGCGCCTGTTCGCAGACCCAGACCACATAGGCGGTGAAGTCCTCGTGTCCGTACTTGTGGAGCCTGCGCGCCACCGTCGGGTTGTGGTCAGGAGCCTCGCCGGTCAGCACCAACAGCTCCTTGGCACGGTGGCGTCCCGCGGCGCGGTCGAGGATCTCGTGCACCTCGTCGGGGCTGTAGAGGTGGGGCTGGTGCGTCGCGAACGCGCAGTACTTGCAGTAGCAGCGGCACGTCCGCGACAGCGAAAGGGCGAAGTTGCGGCTGAACGTGACACGGCGGCGCATGCTGGCAGCGGATTCTACGGAGCGGCGCGTGGGGGCCTATCCTGGCCCGCCGGATGCGCCTGCACGCCACCTTCGCCGCCCTGCTGCTCACGCTGGCCCTTTCGGCCTGCGGAGGTTCCGGATCGGCCAACCCCCAGCCTGCGAGCGCCACCCTTGTCCTCGACTTCACTCCCAACGCTGTCCACACCGGGATCTATGAAGCCATTGCTCGCCACGACGACCTTCGCGCCGGCGTCCGGCTGCACATCATCGTCCCGTCGGCATCGACCGATTCGATCCGCCTGCTCGAAACCGGCCGGGTGAACTTCGCCCTGCTCGACATCCACGACCTGGCCATCGCCCGCGAGCGCGGCCAGGCCATCGTGGGCATCATGGCGCTCATCCAGCGGCCACTGGCCGCCGTCGTCGCCGCCCACGGAGTGAGCCGTCCCCGCGACCTGGCCGGCCGTACGGTGGGGATCACCGGCGTGCCCAGCGACACGGCGGTGCTTCATTCGGTCGTGGCAGGGGACGGCGGCTCCCCGGCCCGGGTCCACACGATCACCATCGGCTTCAACGCCGTGGCCGATCTGCTGGCCGGGCGCGTGGCCGCGGCGACGGCATTCTGGAATGACGAGGGCGTCACCCTGCGTAGGCGCGCGCCGGGCGTTCACGTGTTTCGGGTCGATCAATTCGGCGCCCCCGCCTACCCGGAGCTGATCCTCTGTGCCACCGCCTCAAGCCTGCGCCGCGATCCGAGCCGCGCGCGCTCGGTCGTCCGGGCACTGACCGAGGGCTACGGCCAGGTCCTGGCCCATCCAGCCGTAGGTCTACACGCGTTGATCACCCAAGTTCCGGGGCTCGATGCCGGCCTTCAGACGGCCGAGCTCCAGGCCCTGCTGCCCGCCTTTCACGAGCCCGGCGCCCGAGTCGGGGCGCTCAGCCCCGCGCGACTGAGGGCGTGGGCGGTCTGGGAGCAGCGCTTCGGAATCGTCGCCCGTCGACCCGACGTCCGGACGATGTTCGATCGGGCCTTCCTCCCGCCCGGCAGCTGAACGGGCGATTAATCCGATCGTCTGTCCCCCTGGTGGACCTAGGATCGCGAGATGATGGGCAACAACTTGACCGATCCTGGAGCCGCGCCCGTGACCCACCAACTCGATGCTCGCCAGCAGGAGCTGTGCGAAACCTCCGCCTGGGACTTCAGCGACCTCCGGGCGCTGTTTGTGAACTGCACGCTCAAGCGCTCCCCGGAGGCCTCCAACACCGCGGCCCTGGCTGAGCGGTCGGTGGCGATCATGCGTCACCTCGGCGTGGAGGTGGACATGATCCGGGCCGTCGATCACCCGATCGCCACCGGCGTCTATCCGGACATGACCGAGCACGGCGCCGAGCGCGACGAGTGGCCGGAGCTTTTTCCTCGCGTGATGGCCGCCGACATCCTTGTGCTGCTGTCCCCCATCTGGCTCGGCGAGAAGTCCTCGGTGTGCACGCGGGTCATCGAACGCCTGTACGGCAACAGCCACCTGCTCAACGAGGCCGGCCAGTGGGCGTACTACGGCCGCGTCGCCGGGACGATCATCACCGGCAACGAGGACGGGGCCAAGCACTGCGCAATGAACATCCTCTACTCGCTTCAGCATCTCGGCTACGTGATCCCGCCCCAGGCCGATTCGGCCTGGCTCGGGGAGGCCGGACCCGGTCCGAGCTACCTGGATGAGGGATCAGGCGGACCGGCGAATGACTTCACCAACCGCAACACCACATTCTTGACTTGGAATCTGCTTCACATGGCGCGGATGCTCAAGGATCGGGGCGGGATTCCCGCGCACGGCAACCAGAAGAGAGCGTGGGACGCCGGCTGCCGACTCGATTTCGCCAACCCCGAGCATCGGGTCTGACCGCGGGCCAGCGCGCCTTCCGAGATGGAGGTTCCCGACTTCCTGAGGTGCAGATTTGGGAAAAGTCGAATCGGTCGCTCAAGATTTCCGATTTCTGCGCGCTCAGGCGGACAGATTCGGAAAATTGCTGGCTGACTGGCGGGTTTTCCCGGAAATGCAGGCCGGCGAGCGGATCCGTGGCCAGGAGAGCCTGGCGCAGCACAGACAGCACCCGCACCCGCCTTGCGCCTGCTGGGCCCGGATCGCGCGGTCTACGACGTGGTCAGCTGGTCCACCAGCTCCGATGCCGACCGGGCGAGCCGCGAGCGGGGCACGACCAGATCAAAGCCGGCCCGCTCCGCATCGGCGCGCACATCCCGCTCTACGTGGGCGAAGAAGGCCAGCGTGCGGGGCCGCTCGGAGCCCAGGAATGGTCGCGCCGCCTCGATCCGGACGTCGGGGTCGGCCGTCAGATCGACGATCAGCACGTCGGCCCCAGCCAGAGCCCCTTCAAGGTCCTCCGGCTTGGCGACCAGGGCCACGTCGTGCGAGCCCGCCTGGAGAGCACCGACGAGGTTTGAGCCGAACAGAAGATCCGGGACGAAGGCGACGGTTCGCGCCATCGGCTACTGCTCTCGGCGCCGCCGAAACTCCTCGCGCACCGACTCCGTGCGACCCCACATCTGGTTCGTCTCCACGCGGCCGGTTCGCACCTCGCGGACGGCCAGCTCGCCGTCGATGCCGGCATCGTCGAGCAGCTTCAGGCCGAGGCGGATGTTCGGCACCGGGGTGCCGTGGCCGAAGCGATGCGCGACGAGCAGCCGCCAGTGCCAGTCGTGCTTTGAGTACGGCTGAGGATTGGCGCTGACCAGCATCACGGCCGCGTCGACGTAGCGGCGCTCATCAAAGATGCGCAAGTCGAACTCGAGGTCGGTCCAGTCGTCGGTGAGATCAGCGACGACCTGGTCGAACTGGGGCGTGAGAGCGGCCACGGCCAGCAAATGTACTCAGCCGGCGAACTGCTGGTAGATCAGGTACGCGTTCATGCCGGTGATGGCCGCCGTGACCAGGTAGGCGGCCGCGCTCAGCGCCCAGCCGTTGACTTGGGCGCCCATGATCTTCCGGCTGCCGGTCATCACGACCAGGGGCACCAGGGCCAGCGGGATTCCGAACGACAGCACGACCTGACTGAAGACCAGCGCGTCGGTCGGATTCACTCCCACGGCGAGCACGATCAGGGCCGGAATCATGGTCAGCGCCCGCCTGAGCATGATCGGGATGCGCAGGTTGACGAACCCCGACATGACCACCTGACCGGCGTAGGTACCGACGCTCGAGGAGGAGACTCCGGAGGCAAGCAGCGCCACGGCGAAGGCCAGCGCCGCGCCCCCGCCCACCAGCCGACCAAACTCGGCGTGGGCGCGGGTAATGCTGGTCAGCCCAGAAAGCGCCGGCGTGTGGAACAGCTTGGCCGCGACGGCCAGCATGGCCAGGTTGACGAGGCCGGCCAGAGTCAGGGCCACGATGACGTCGGTCCGCTCGAAGCGCAGCACGCGCCGGCGCTCAGCATCGTTGCGAACCGGCATTCGGGTCTTGGTCAGCGCCGAGTGCAGGTAGATGGCGTGCGGCATCACCGTCGCCCCGATGATGCCCACGGCCAGGTAGATCGAGCTCGAGCCGGAGAGATGGGGAATCAGCCCGCGCAGAGACTGCTGCGCCGACGGCCCGATGTGGACGGTCTCGTAGAGGAAGCCAAGGAAGATGATCCCGAGCAGCGCGGTGATGGCCAGCTCAAAGCGGCGAAAACCGTGCGACTGAAGCTCGAGGATGGCGAAGGCGATCACCCCGGTGAGCAGACCGGCGGGCAGCATCGGGACCCCGAAAAGGAGGTTGAGGCCGAGGGCCGCCCCCAGGAACTCGGCGATGTCGGTCGACATCGCCATCACCTCGGCCTGGATCCACATCGCCCAGCGCACCCACGGGGACGAGTGCTGGCGCACCAGCTCGGGCAGGTTGCGGTCGGTGGCGATGCCCAGCTTGGCCGACAGATACTGGACCAGCATGGCCATCAGGTTGGCCACCAGAACCACCCACAGCAGCAGATAGCCAAACCGAGCCCCACCCTGGAGATTGGTGGCGAAGTTGCCGGGATCGACGTAGGCGATCGAGGCCACAAACGCCGGCCCGAGCATGCTCAGCGTGGCCCTGAGGCGGCCCTTGGCCAGCAATCGCTCCAGCGGTGAGGGGCCCTCAGGCGTGGTCAGCCGCGGCGCCGGCGCGGGTTCGACGAGCGTCCCGGCGGGGGCTTCGGCGGCCGCTTCAAACGCGGCTTCGCGGACCGTTCTCACGAGCGGATGACCACCCGCATCGCCTGGGCCAGCTCGCCGCCCAGTGGATGGATCTCATCGCCAAAGCGGACGAACACCGGCCCCCCGAACGGCTGGCGCTCGACGACCTCCATCTCCTCCCCGGGAGCGATCCCCCGCTCGGCCAGGTAACGCAGCATCCCGGAATCAGAGTCAGACACCCGGGCAAAGACACCCCGAGTTCCCGCGGCCAGCGACTCGAGGCTCTGGGTCTCCATCTCCTCGATGGTCAGCTCGCGAGTCGGAATGGGATCGCCGTGGGGATCGTGAGTCGGGTCGCCGAGCTTGGCGGCGATCAGCTCCTCGAGCTCTTCGGAGAGCACGTGCTCGAGCACCTCGGCCTCTTGATGCACGCGGTCCCAGGGCACGCCAAGGCTCTCGACCAGATAGAGCTCCAACAGCCGGTGGTGACGGATTACCTCGAGGGCCAGACGGCCCCCGGCATCGGTCAGCGACACCCCGCGGTAGGGCTGATGGCTGACCAGTCCGAGCTCGTGCAGACGTTTAACCATTCCCGACGCCGACGCGACCGTTACGCCGAGCCGGGTGGCCAGCGCAGTGGTGGTCACCGGCTTAGCTGCCCGGTGCTCAAGCGCATATATGGCCTTGGCGTAGTCCTCCACCGCGGAGCTGCGGAGTATGTCGGTTTCAGATGCGGTCGACATTTAAGGTTATGGTAGCCCTAAACCTTAAGTTCGGCAGCTAGAGGAAAATCCTGTAGCGGACCCCCGCAGGTCCTATCCTTGGCTGTCATGACTTCTGTCGCCCCCCTAACCAGCGAGTACGAGGCGGCAATCGAGGGGTGTGGCCTGCTTGACCGCTCCGAGCGTGGGAAGCTCGCGCTGACCGGAGGCGAAGCCGCGGGCTTCCTCCAGGGCCAGGTTTCCAACGACGTCGAGGCGCTGCGGGAGGGGACCGGCTGCTACGCGGCCTTTCTCACCCCGAAGGGCAAGATGCTCGGCGACCTGAGGATCCTGGCCGCCGGTGAGGAGCTTCTGCTCGACACCGAACGGGTCGCGCTGCAGGAGCTGTTCAACATGATCCGTAGGTTCAGCGTCGGCTTCGACGTCGAGCTGCACAAGCGCACCGTGCAGCGCGGATTGCTCTCGCTGCTCGGCCCCGCCTCGGTACAGGTAGCCGGAGCCCAGTCCATTCCTGACACCGAGCACGCCCACGCGATGATCGACGTGGCCGGCATTCCCGCTCGCGCAATTCGTACCGATCTGGGAGTTGATCTGCTCTGCAACGCCGAGGTCACGGCAGAGCTCAGCCAGGCCCTTCAATCGGCCGGAGCCCACCCGGTGTCCGAGTCCGTGGCCGAGTGCCGGCGCGTGGAGAGCGGCCGCCCTCGCTACGGAATCGATCTCGATGACAGCGTCATCCCGCAGGAGGCGGACCTGAACCACCGGGCCGTCTCGTTTACCAAGGGCTGCTACGTCGGCCAGGAGACCGTGGCTCGCCTGTTCTACCGCGGCAAGCCGAATCGCCAGCTGCGCGGTCTGCGCGTGTCGGCGCCCGTGGCCAGTGGCGCCGAGATCAGCTTCGCCGACCGGGTCGTGGGACGGGTGGGCAGCGTGGCCGAGTCGCCGGCTCTCGGGAGGCTGGCCCTGGCGCTGATCCGGCGCGAGGCGCCGCCCAGCTCACAGGTCAGCGTCGGCCCCGACGAGGTCCGCGCGGTCGTGGTCGAGCTCCCCTTCGCCTCCGACTGACGCCGCCTCGATAAACGCCTCCAGCTCCTCTCGAGCCAGCGCTGGGTGCAGCATCAGCTGGGGGCTCTCGGGGTGAGAGGCAAGCCAGGTGCCCAGGATGCGGACCTCATCGATCTCGCCCGGCGGGACGTGGGCGCCGAGTTCCCCAAGCCGGCCGCCTCGGGCCAGAGCAGCGACCGTCCGGGCGTGCAGGTCGCTGGTCTCCCCGGCGGCCACCGGACCCCAGTCAACCAGCCGCCCACCGGAGACCCAGAAGGCATCGAACTCCGTCCGCGCCGGGTGGGCGCCCAGTAACAGCCGCGGGCGGGTGTGGGTGGCCTCGAGCAGGCCGCCGAGGCGAGCGAGGACAACGCCCAGCCGCCGCCGCCGCCGCCTCAGGGCGGCGGCGCGCTCGTAGCGCTGCTCGTCCGCGGCGCGCTGCATCTGCGCGTCAATGTGGTCCAGCAGCGGCTCGACGGCCCCGCCGCCCGGGTTGGCCCCGGTGAACAGCCGTAGGGCCTCATCGAGCCGACGGCGGTAGAGGTTCGGGTCCAGATCG
Source organism: Solirubrobacteraceae bacterium (assembly GCA_039922645.1). Classification (GTDB taxonomy): domain Bacteria; phylum Actinomycetota; class Thermoleophilia; order Solirubrobacterales; family Solirubrobacteraceae; genus Palsa-465. The sequence continues at coordinate 12,239 of JBDTEE010000170.1, forward strand.
CCCAGGCATGGCGACAAGCAGCGGCCCATCTGGCCGTAGGCCGAGGGATATTGCCGCCGCGGCAGGCGCCGCCCGCAGTGCCGCAGCCCAAACAGGCTGTCCAGCTGCTCGACCAGCTCCACAGCAAGCCGCCGCCCCCGCAACGGACCGATCGTGACCGCGTGCCCAGAGGCCGGGTCGGGGCTGACCTCGAGGATCGGGAACGGGATGTCGAGCCGGCAGCGGATGTAGACCAACCGATCATCCCGCCGGTTGAGCGACTTGTTCCCCGGCGGCCCGAGCTCCTTGATGAGCCGGTTCTCGAGCACGAGCGCCCCGAGCTCGGAGCGGGTGGTGCGGTAATCGACCACCGTGGCATGGCTCCTCCACGCCGCCGGCATCGCGGACGGGGCGAAATGGGCTCGCGCCCGGCTGCGGATCGAAACCGATTTGCCGACATAGAGAACCCGGCCGCGGTCGTCTCGGAACAGGTAGACGCCCGGGTCGCGCGGAAGCTCTCTGAACTCGGGCTGAGCGCTGGCGGGTCGGCCGGGGAACTGCCCGGTCGAGGCGCGCGGCGATTTGCGCCGCCGGGACGGGCGCTTGGGCGCCAGTGCCTTGAGCGCGTCGGCCACCGTCACCGCGTTGGCGCACAACCGAGGAAACAGGGCGCAGAGCACCCGGGCGCAGGTCTCGGCATCGGCCAGAGCCCGGTGCGCTTGGTCCACCTCGATGCCCAGCGCGTCGGCCAGCACGGTCAGGCGCCGCTCACGCTGAAGCGGAAGCATCGTCCGCGCCAGAGCCGCCGTGCAGATGACCGGCGGACGCGGCCAGTCAAGCCCGACCCGCGCGAAGGCCTGCCGGAGCACGCGGCGATCAAACGGCGCGTTGTGGGCCACCATGATCCGGCCCTCGAGCAGCTCCGCTAAGCGAGGTAGCACCGCCTCGGGCCACGGAGCCGAGTCGACCATGTTCTGCGTGATCCCGGTGAAGCGCTGGATGCCCCGCCGCAGCGGCGCACTCGGACGGACCAGGGAGCTCCAGCGATCGTGCAGCTCACCGCCGCCGACCAGGACGGCGCCGACCTCGGTCATCTCGCACGCGTCGCCCCCGAGACCGTTTGTTTCGGTGTCAACGACGATGAACTCCGCGTTCGCGATCGGCGTCGCCAAAAGCTCCATTGCCCGGGTGATACGCCCGGCGGCGGACGTTGTGCAGGGCGCCGTGCAACTCCCGGACTCGAAAAGTGCATTCTCGACCGTCGCTGGGGGTAGCATCGGCTTGCTTGGTTCTAGGGAAGGAGTCTCGAGATGTTGCCTGTGTTGCCGGAAGCCGAACTACTGCAGGAGCTCGACGCCGAAACTCGACTGGCCTGGAGCACTTACATCGAGCGCGTCCGGGAGTTGAGCGGCGAGGAGTACGAGCGGGTCGAGCCGGAATCGTGGAATGAATTGCAAGCTGAGCTGCGTCGCCTGGAGGGCGAGCGCGAGTCGCTCGCCGGCGGGATCCGGAACACGCACTAGTCGCGCGGACATTGGTTGGATAGGGTTCGCGCCGAATCGACCAGAAAGGTGACCGGCGCGGTTACCCGGATGGTCTGGAGAGGAGAGCCAGGTCGCGAATGCGTTTCAGGATGATCGGCGTGGCCGGGCTCAGCGGGCTGGCCCTCGCGGGGTGCGGGAGCATTGGCGGCAAGGCGGCTACGTTGGCCCGCCCACCCACCCCCGTCAACCTGACCGTGTATGTCAATGACTCCCGGGTGTCTGTCTCTCCGAGCTCGGTTGGAGCAGGTCCGGTGGTCTTCATCGTCACCAACCAGGCCTCCAAGGCCGAGGGGCTGTCCATCTCCCGCTCGGGCGACAGCCAGCCCCTGGCCAGCACCGCGCCAATCAACCCCCAGGGCACCACCCAGGTCGCGGTGAACTTCCGTCCCGGCGACTACACGATCGGCCCCGCCGCCAACGGCGGCACCGACGCCGCCCTCTCGGTGACCCCCCCGCTCCGCTCGGCCTCGATCCACGTCGGGGGCCAGCGGCCGAGCTCCAGCAACCAGCTGCTCCAGCCCTAGTCGCGTCGGCCCGGGCGAACGTCCGGAGTCAGACGGGTGCGCAAACCCCTTCCCCTCGCACAAACACAACTTGTGTGCAATACTTGCGTGCATGCAAGCAACTACTATGGACAGCTCAGAAGGCGTCAGCGGCGCCTCCCCCTCAGCCAGCGCCACGAGCAGTTCGGTCCCCAGCGGCCCCGAAATGGCTCCGGACCTCTACGCGCTGATCGTCTTCCTGCACAAGACCTGCAACGCCGACCTGTTCGAGGCCATGGGGGTTCTGGAGCTGACCATCACCCAGATCAAGCTCCTGCATCAGCTCGAGGAGGCCACGCACGAGCTGACCCTCAAGGAGGCCGCCGAGCGCGTGCCCCTCTCGCTGGCCGCAGCCAGCCGGACGGTTGATGACCTGGTCCGGCGCGGCATGGTCCAGCGCCACGAGGACGTCGAGGACCGCCGCATGAAGCGGGTCAGCCTCACCGACGACGGCCGTTCCGTGATCCGCCGGCTCAACGCCGCCCGGCTCAACGGCCTCGAGCAGTTCGCCACCACTTTGACCGAGGACGAGCGCCAAGCGCTTGCCGGAGCGCTCGCCCAGCTGCTCCAGCGGGCCGACATCGCCGTCTGCCGACCCGAAGGGACTTAGAACCTTGACGGCAAGACTCCTGGCCCACCGTCACCGCCTCGTCACTGAGCAGAACAGCCGGTGGTGGACCCTCGGCGCGATGTGCTTCGCGCTGTTCATGGTGATGCTGGACAACACGGTCGTCAACGTGTCGCTCCCGTCCATCCAGCGCGACCTGCACGCATCGCTCTCCGCGCTGGAGTGGACCGTCAACGCCTACACCCTGACCTTCGCCGTCCTGATGGTGACCGGCGGGCGCCTGGGCGACATTTTCGGCCGCCGGAAGATGTTCATGTTCGGCGTGGTCGTGTTCGGGATCTCGAGCGCGGCCATCGGCTTTGCCCCCAATGACACGACACTGGTCGCCTTCCGGGCCGTCCAGGGCATCGGCGCCGCCTTCATGATGCCCGCCACCCTGTCGATCATCACCCAGGCCTTCCCCGCTCACCAGCGCGGGATGGCCATTGGGACCTGGGCCGGCGTGAGCGCCATGGCTCTGGCCATCGGCCCGGTCCTCGGCGGCTTCCTGACTCAGTCGGTGAGCTGGCGGGCGATCTTCTTCATCAACCCTCCGATCGCCGTCATCGCTCTCGCCGTGACCCTGTTCGCCGCCCAGGAAACCCGCGATGAGACTGTCTCCCGGCGGGTCGACTTCGCCGGGATTGCCGCCATCACGGTCGGGCTCACCACCCTGGTGCTGGCCCTCGTGGAGGGCAACTCGTGGGGCTGGGGCTCGCCCCGGATCATCGCCCTATTCGCCGCTGCCGTCGTTGGCCTGGCCGCCTTCGTCCTCGCCGAGCTCCGCGTCCGGTCGCCGATGGTCGACTTCACCTTCTTCCGCTCGCGTTCCTTCCTGGGCGCCAACACGGTGGGCTTCATCGTCTCCTTCGCGATGCTGGCCCAGTTCTTCTTCCTCGCCCTCTACATGCAGAACATCCTGCATTACACGCCGCTCCAGGCCGGAGTGCGCTTCCTGCCTTCGACGATGGTGATCATCGTCATGGGCCCGGTCGCGGGACGGCTCACCGATCGCATCGGTCCCCGGCCTCTGATGACGGCCGGCCTGCTCACGGTGGCGGCGGCCCTGTTCTGGCAGTCGACGCTCTCCGTCCACACCGGCTACAGCCTCCTGCTCCCAGGCTTCGTTCTCATGGGCATCGGTATGGGTCTGGTCATGTCTCCGATGAGCACCGCGGCGATGAACGCCGTGGACCGGACCAAGGCCGGCGTGGCCTCCGGCCTGCTCTCCATGAGTCGCATGGTCGGGGGCACCTTCGGGGTGGCGATCATGGGCGCCCTGGTGGCCACGATCGGACGCTCTCAGCTTGACCAGAGCCTCCCCCATCTCTCCTCCGCCACCCGGGCGGCAATCGCCAACGGACTCGGCAGCGGGGGGACGGGGATCGGCCATCAGGCCACCCCCCAGATCGTCGCTGCGATCCGGCAGGCCTTCGTCTCAGCGCTGGGCACCGGTCTGACCATCGGCGGCGCCGTGACGGTGGTGGGAGCGGTGGCCGCCCTGGTGCTCATCAAGCCGGGCGGCGCCGAGGTCGAGCATCAGCCCGCGACGGGTCAGGAAATTCCGCCGGAGGCTGCCGAAGCCGAGCTCACGCTGGTCTAGACGCACCGGAGATCATCGCCGAAGTACTCCGGGTAGCATCCCGCCGCAGTGGCTGTTGACCTGAGTCAAGTCGCCCATGTGGACACTGAGCCCGGCGAATTGCCGGACACGATGTCCGCGTGGGTAATCCGCGCCGAGCGCCAGGGCGAGCCGATCGATGCCTTCCAGCTGGAGGAGATCGAGGTCCCGCAGCCGGGCGCCTTCGAGGTCATCGTGCGCGTCATGGCGGCGGGGGTGAACTTCAACAATGTCTGGGCTGCCCTGGGCGAGCCGGTGCCGGTGTTCCGCTATCACCCCAACGAGGATCACCACATTGGTGGCTCGGACGCCTCCGGGGTGGTCTGGATGGTCGGCGAAGGCGTGACCCGCTGGAAGCCGGGCGACGAGGTCGTGATCCACTGCAACCAGGCCTCCTACGAGGATCCCGAGGTCCATGGCCTCGACCCCCTGGCCGCCCCCAGCCAGCAGATCTGGGGCTACGAGACGAGTTGGGGTTCGTTCGCTCAGTTCTGCAAGGTGCAGGCCCAGCAGCTGCTGCCCAAGCCCAAGCATCTGGCCTGGGAGGAGGCGGCCTCCTACGGACTGACCTACTTCACCGCCTACCGCATGCTCATGGACCGCTGCCAGCTGCAGGCCGGGCATCGGGTCCTGATCTGGGGTGCAGCCGGCGGCCTGGGCGTGTTCGCCACCCAGCTCTGCGCGATGACCGGCGCTGACGCCGTCGGGGTCGTCTCCAGCGAGGACAAGGGACGGCTGATCGAGCAGCTCGGTGCCGTCGGTCACATCAACCGCTCCGCGTTCAGCGGCATGATGCGCAAGGGCGGCGAGAGCGCCGACGAAGAGCGCGCCCGCTTCAAGGAGTCACGCCGCTTCGGCAAGGCCGTCGAGGAGATGCTCGGCGGAGCGCCGGACATCGTCTTCGAGCACGTCGGCAAGGCCACCTTCCCCACCTCGGTGCTGGTCGTCAAGCCGTTCGGCAAAGTGGTCATCTGCGGCGCCACGTCCGGCTACCAGCTCGACTTCGATGTGCGCTACCTGTGGATGCGCCAGAAGCAGATCATCGGCTCACACTTCGCCAACGCCTGGGAGGCCAACAAGGCCAATGAGCTGATCGAGGAATCCAAGATCCGCCCGGTGCTCTGGCAGACGATGGGCTTCGACGGGGTCGCCGAGGCGCATCAGCTCCTGCGCGACAACAAGCACTTGGGCAAGATCGCCATCCTGGTCGGCGCCACCGCCGAGGGCCAGGGCAAGACGGCAGACGGACCCGGCGCCATCCGCGCCGAGGTCGGAGCCTAGGCACATGGCCGATCTGGTCTGGGTTCAGTGGTACGCGACCATCCTGCGCCAGGACGCGTTCTCGGCCGAGGTGGCCCGGGCCGCCCCGCTGGCCTTGCGCTACGGCGCGACGCAGTACCAGGTACACGTCAGCAACGACGACCGCTACAAGATCACCCAGATGACCTGGGTGGAGAACAAGGCCGATTGGTACCGCTACTGGGACGGCCCGGAAATGATCGAGTTCCGCGCCCGCAACATGGGCCACTTCCAGGTGCCGATCACCTACTTCTGGGCCGACGAGATCGCCGCCGGCGCGCTCGGGCCCGAGGTGCCCTCGGCCGAGGCGGAACCCGAGCCCACCGCGCCGGTCCCCCAGGCCGCCGCCTGAGCCTGGCCGCGACCGGGCCGCGACCGCAGCGCCAGTTCGAGCCAGAAGCGCCCGTCGGCGTCGTCCAGCTGGCCGCCGAACAGTTCCCTCAGCCGCCTGATCCGGTACCGCGCGGTTTGCGGATGGATCCCCAGCTCCGCCGCCACCTGGCCGAGGCGGCCCTGCTCGGCCAGCCAAACCGCGAGCGTCGTCTCCAGCCGCTTGCGGGAGCTCGCGGTCAGGGCCTCGAGCGGAGCCAGGCGGTCGTTCACGAGCTCTGCGGCCAGCGTCGGGTCGCTGCGCAGCATGAGCTCGCCCGTCCGCTCTCGCGCAACGACCAGCGAGGCGCCGTCGGCGGCGAGGAGCGCCAGCGCTGCGCGGGCCCGTGCGAAGCTGATTCGCGCCTCAGGCCAGGCCACCGTCGTTCCCAGCCCGGCCTGAGCACCGGCCCGGCTCACGGCTCGCTCAATCAACGCCCGCCGGCCCGGCCCGTCAGGGTCCTGGACGACGGCGCAGGTGAGCTCGCCGATGGCCTCGCTAATCGTCCCCGCCGGCAGCCGGGCGGCAGCGGCGATGCGGTTGTCGCCGCCGATGGCCAGTACGGCCAGACGGCGCGGAAGCGACCACCCGGCATCGACCGCCGCCGCCTGCACCACGCCCGCGTCCAGCGGGGTCTCGCGAACCAGCATCCGCACCAGCCGGCGGCGCTGAAGATCGGCCTCGCTGGCCACCGCTGACTGCTCCAGGGCATGCCCCTCGGCGGATTCGGCGGAGAGCACGTCGATGTAGGCAAAGATCGACTCGGCAAGCAGATAGAGGACGTCGGGGGCCAGGCCCGCCTCCACACCAGCCGCGGCGAAGCGCCGCCAGGCCACCCGCGCACCCAGCCGATAGGCGCTCAGCAATGACTCGAGGCTGCGCCCGGCTCTCATTTCCCCCCGCCCGAGCGCCGAGTAGACGTCGGGGCGGGCCACGGGGCCCTGGGCGTCGATCTCAGCCAGAAAGTGACGCAGGGCCGCCTGGACCCCGTCGCGGATGCCGGCCCCGAGTGGACCCTCCAGCGGCCTGGCGTAGGCCGGTATGGTGGCTACCGCCTCGATCATCTCGTCACCCACCCCGGCCATGGCGGGGCGCAAGACCGCGACGATCTCCGCCGGGAGCTCGTGCCAGGGCTGATCAGCCATTTTTCATGCGCATGGCATAAGTTCTCGGTGGTCGCTCGTCACTACTTGTAGGAGAATTTCGCCGATTGTCAACGTAAACTGACGGGAAGCATGACGCGAACTCACAAGATCGCCAACTTGATCGGCGTTCCGATGCCCCTGATCGGACTCCTCGTCGCGATCGTGTTGCTCTGGCATCGGGCCATCGGCCCGCTCGAGCTGACGCTGCTGATCGTGTTCTACGTGATCACCTGCCTCGGGGTGACCTTGGGATATCACCGCATGTTCACCCACCGAGCGTTCGAGTCCTCACGGGCGTTCCGGGCCATCATCGCCGTGCTCGGCTCGATGGCCGTCGAGGGCTCTGTCATCACCTGGGTGGCCGACCACCGTAAGCATCACGCCTTCACCGATCAGGAGGGCGATCCGCATTCGCCTCACCTGAGCGGACCGGGATTCGTCGGCTCGATCAAGGGTCTGTGGCACGCCCACATCGGCTGGCTGTTCGAGAGCGTTGGCACCGCGGAGCGCGAGCGTTTTGCTCCCGACCTGGTCAAGGACGGCGTTCTGCGCGCCGTGGACAAGCTGTTCTGGGTCTGGGTGATTCTGGGCCTGGCCATCCCCTTCGGCCTGGGCTGGATCATCGGCGGAAGTCTCGGTACAGCGCTGACGGCTCTGCTCTGGGGCGGCTTCGTGCGGGTCTTCCTGCTTCACCACGTGACCTGGTCGATCAACTCCATCTGCCACTTCTTCGGGCGCAAGCGCTTCGACGTTGCGGATGAGTCACGAAACGTCTTCTGGCTTGCCCCCCTGTCGATGGGCGAGGCCTGGCATCACAACCATCACGCCTTCCCCACCTCGGCCTTCCACGGGCTGCGCTTCTGGGAGCGGATGGCCGATCCCACAGGCCTGGTCATCGCTCTGCTCGAGCGCTTGGGCATCGTCTGGAACGTGGTCCGGGTGAGCGCCGAGCGCCAGGCCGCCAAGACGCTCCCGACGACCAGCCAGACCCGCGCTCGCTCTCTCGAGCACGCCTAGCCTCCCCCCCTCGCTACGAGTGGGGCTAGCCCTCCTCGAGCGGACCCATGGTCAGCCCGGCGCTATCAAGCTGCTCCCAGAGGCTCTGGGCCTCCTCTCGCGGGCCGCTGTAGACGATGGCCAGGCCGCCGTTGTGAATCTGGTCGGCGATCCGGTAGCCATCGGCCAGCGTTACACCGGGAACGAGCCGGGCGAGCGTCTCAGCCACGTGATCGAAGGTGTTGAAGTCGTCGTTGAGGACCACCACTCTCCAGTGGCCCCCCAATCCGCCGCCCGGCTCGCGCACACGCGGCAGTTCCACTATCGACATCCTGGCCAGCATACCGGCGCAGGACCGATCGCTCAGCACCAGTCCGGGTCGGGCCTGCCAACTGCGGATCCGGCTCAGGCGCGCGTGCTCCAGTAACGCTCGTAGCCGGCGTAGAGCTGCTCGACGGGCGCGGCCTGCTGATAGGCGGCCGCCTGCTCGGGGCTTCCGTGGCGCCGGATTTGCCCCTGGACCTCGCTGATAAAGGCCTCCTGGCCGGCCTCGCGAGCCAGCTGGGACCAGTCATCCAATCGCGCGTCGAGCTCCTCGAGCTGCGCCGGCGGATCCTCCCCGGCGCCGAAGTGCGTCATGGCCAGGCGCTCTGGAGCCCACTCGCGGATGAGATCGATTGACCGGTGCCAGGCCTCGACATCGATGTCCGGCGGCGGCGTCGGCGGGATCGTCATCCCGTCCTCGGTCACCCGCACTCCTCCGACGTCCCCGACGAACGCCGTTCCGTCATGGCGGTAGGACACGTGGTGGGAAGCATGGCCGGGGGTGTAGGCGACCTCGTAGCCCCCGCCCAGAATCTCCTCGCCCCCGCTCAGGACGCGCAGGTTCGCCTCCGGGACGGGGCGCATCTCGCCCCACAGCCGGTCCATGTCCTCCCCGTAGAGGCGGGTGGCGCTCTCCACCAGCCGTGAGGGGTCGGCCATGTGGCGGGCGCCGCGCTCGTGGACGAAGACCTCGACCTGGGGCCAGCGCGCGACCAGCGTCCCGGTCGCTCCCGCGTGGTCCAGGTGGATGTGGGTCAGCAGGAGCGCCCGGGGCTCGAAGTCCTCACCAAGCGCATCCACCAGCGTAGGCAGACACGAGCTCGGACCCGGGTCGATGAGGACATCGTCAACCTGCCAGCAGCCGATCACGCGCTCGCGGCCGAGGTGCATAAGGTCAATCACGCGCACAGCGGACGGTGTCGGTACGGCTACTCGGAGGTCCGCCGGTTGGCGGCCTGCGAGGCAGGCGGAATTACCGAACGCCGGCTTTCCCCGGGCGGCGGCAATTTTGACTTCTGGGTGGTCTCATCCGCTTCGCGCTCGAGCGGAGTGAAGGCCCGGGTGGCCTCCACATCGTCCTCGGGCGCCTCGTCGGTGAGGACATCGTCCTCCTCCTCGTTGGCCGCCTCGTGCTCGGTCTGCTCGGCCTCTTCGTCGGCGTAGAACTCTTCGGACTCCTCAGCCGCCTGCTCGTCATACGGCGCCTGTACCGAGGCCTGGGCGGCGGAGGCCGCCTCGGGCTCCGGTTCGACGTCATCGGGGAAGCGGTCGGCTGCGGTCTCGGCCAGAGCCAGCAGCTGAGAGGCCAGATCTCGGGCGTCATCGACGATCCGGTGGCGCTCGATCCAGATGCGGTCGGTATCGGCGTCGAGGTCGCGCATCCGCTGGGCGGCTCGGGCCGCGATCTCCGCTGCCTCCACGCGGGCCTGTTCGAGCCGATCCTCGCCCTCGCACCGGGACTGGGCCGTTATCTGCTCGGCCGTCTCATGCGCCCGCTGGAGGATGCCCGAGATCTGCTCTCCCACGCGCTCCAGAGCCCGACGCACAGCCGCCTCGGGGGAGCGGGTGGCCTGCAGTTCGGCCACCAGTTGGCTGGTCCGCTGGACGTAGGCGTCGACGGCCAGGCGGTCGTAGCCGCGCAGGGCTACGGGAAAATCGGCATGGACCATCGAAACCGGATCATCCGGCAGCGTGTCCAGGGGAGCGGTGATCTCCTGGAGAATGGCGTGTTCCGTCGCGGCTGAGCTCTGGTCGGGCATGCGCTGAGAGTGCTGATTGTCGCAGGTACGGTCCTCAGCGTCTGCGCTCATACAATTGTCGCCATGTCAAAGTCCCCGCGCCTGACGGAGCGCGACCGGCCCTGGATGATGCGCACCTACGCGGGCCACTCCGACGCTGAGCGCTCCAACCAGCTCTACCGCCGCAACCTCGAGAAGGGCCAGACCGGTCTTTCCATCGCCTTCGATCTGCCCACGCAGACCGGTTACGACCCCGATCACGAGCTGGCCCGCGGGGAAGTCGGCAAGGTTGGCGTGTCGATCGCCGACCGGGGGGACATGCGCACGCTGCTGCACGACATCCCCCTGGACCAGATGAACACGTCGATGACCATCAACGCGACCGCGGCGTGGCTCCTGGCTCTGTACATCGTGGCCGCCGAGGACGAGGGCGTGGCTCAGAAGCAGCTTCAGGGCACGACCCAGAACGACATTCTCAAGGAGTACCTCAGCCGCGGGACCTACGCCTTCCCCCCCGGACCGAGCATGCGTCTGATCGCCGACACGATCGTTTACACGGTGCAGCACGTGCCCAACTGGAACCCGATCAACATCTGCTCCTACCACCTTCAGGAGGCCGGAGCCACGCCGGTGCAGGAGATCGCCTACTCAATGAGCAACGCGATCGCCGTGCTCGACGCGGTCCGCGACCGGATTACGGCCGCGGATGAAGCCCATAGCGATGAACTGATGAGCAGCGTCTTCGGCCGGATCTCCTTCTTCGTCAACGCCGGCGTCCGATTCGTCGAGGAGCACGCCAAGCTGCGGGCCATGTCCGTCCTCTGGGACGAGCTGGGCCGCGAGCGCTACGGCGTCGAGAACGAGAAGCACCGGCTTTTCCGCTACGGCGTACAGGTCAATTCCCTGGGTCTCACCGAGGCCCAGCCCGATAACAACGTCTACCGGATCGCCCTGGAGGCCCTGGCCGTGACGCTGGGGCGCGACGTCCGGGCGCGGGCCATCCAGCTCCCGGCCTGGAACGAGGCCCTCGGCCTGCCCCGGCCCTGGGATCAGCAGTGGTCGCTGCGTCTGCAGCAGGTGCTGGCCTACGAGACGGACCTCCTCGAGTACCCGGACATCTTCGCGGGCTCTCACGTCATGGAGGCCCTGGTCGCCGAGCTGACCGAGGGCGCGCGGGCTGAGATGGCCCGGGTGGCCGAGCTGGGCGGCGCCGTCCAGGCCGTGGACTACATGAAGTCGGGGCTGGTCGAGTCCCACCGCGAGCGTTGGCGCCGGATCGAGTCCGGCGAGCTGACCGTCGTGGGTATGAACCGCTTTGACTCGACCGAGCCCTCCCCCCTGACCGCCGACGCCGACGGCGGCATCCTCGTGGTCGATCCCAAAATCGAGTCCGAGCGCCGCGAGGCAGTCAAGCGCTGGCGGTCCGAGCGCGACCAGAGCGCTGTCGATGAAGCCCTGGTCGAGCTTGAGCGCGTCGCCCGTCACGACACCGACAACATCATGCCGGCCACGATCGCCGCCGCGCGAGCCGGAGTGACGACCGGGGAGTGGTCCCAGGCCCTGCGCTCAGTGTTCGGTGAGTACCGGGCCCCGACCGGGGTCGGCGAGGCGGCCGCGGTCTCCAGCGAGGAGGTCTCCGAGATCCGCGACGAGGTGGAGCGGCTCAGCGAGGCTCTGGGCCGTCGGCTCAAGTTCCTGGTCGGCAAGCCCGGCCTTGACGGCCATTCCAACGGAGCGGAGCAGATCGCCGTCCGGGCTCGCGACGCCGGAATGGACGTCGTCTACGAGGGCATCCGGTTGACTCCAGCGCAGATCGCGTCCTCCGCCGCCCAGGAGGGTGTGCACGTGATTGGGCTCTCAATCCTGTCCGGCTCGCACGCCGAGCTCATCCCCTCGGTGCTGAGCGAGCTGGCCGAGGCCGGGGTCGAGAACATCCCCGTGGTGGTCGGCGGGATCATCCCCGAGGCTGACGCCGCCGCCCTGCGCGACGCGGGCGTGGCCGCCGTCTACACCCCCCGGGACTGGGACCTAAATCAGATGATGCGCGACATCATCGCGCTGGTCAGCGAGCGCAACGGTGTCGACGTTTCCGCGCCCGCTTGAGTGACGCCAGCCCGCCTGACGGACGCGGGCTGGCGTCTCAGCTGCGTGCGCGCGAGCTGGGCGCCGCTCCCGCGGTACTGAACCTGGTCGAGACCCGTACGCCGCTCGCCCGGGAGCAGACCCGGCAACTCCTGGCTGCTCTCTCCCCGGCCGAACTTGGCGCCGAGGCGCCCGGGCACATCGTCGGCGTGACCGGTCCGCCCGGAGTGGGCAAATCCTCCCTGCTCTCGCGGCTGGTGGCCGCCTGGCGGTCCGACGGACGCTCGGTGGCGGTCCTGGCCGTCGATCCGAGCTCCCGGCGCTCGGGCGGCAGCCTGCTGGGCGACCGCGCCCGGATTGACCGTGACCCTGGGGACGGTGCCGTTTTCATCCGCTCCACGGCGGCCGGCGAGCGCCTGGGCGGACTGGCCCCGGCCACCCGTGCGGCCGCCAGCGCCCTGGCCTGCGCGTTTGATGTGGTGGTGATCGAGACGGTGGGCGTCGGGCAATCGGAGACTGAGGTGGCCGACGTGGCCGACACGGTGGCGGTCGTCGTTCAGCCTGGCTCCGGTGATGTCCTCCAGTTCCTCAAGTCCGGGATCATGGAAATTCCCGACGTCCTGGTGGTGACCAAGGCTGACCTGGGTCCGCTCGCCGTGCGCGCTCAGTCAGACCTCCACGCCGCTCTGCGCTCACTGGGGGCAAAGACGTCCGTCGTGACCGTGTCCTCGCTCCCGCCCGGGACCGGGATCGAGGCCCTGATCACCGCCCTGGATGAACACCGGACAGCTCTGGATCTCCCCGCCCGACGGTTGCGCAGCCGCCGCGCCCATGCTCTGGCCGACTTCATCGCCGAACACGGCGAGCGCGGCCTGCGGGCCCTGGGTGGACGCCGGGAAGCGCAGCGCTGGTTGGCCGAGCAGGCGCCGGGGACGGATGTGGGCAGCCTCGAGCGAGCCCTCGAGGCGCGCGCGCAGTGATGCGCCGGCGCCTGCGCCGCGCCCGGCGCATCAAGCTCCCGGACGACCCGCTCATCGACGGCCAGACCGCGCTGCGGCCGTGGCGTGACAGCGACCTCGAAGCCTTGGTCGTGGCCTGCCAGGATCCGGAGATCGCCCGCTGGACCCGCGTGCCCGAGAACTACAGCGCGACCGACGCCAAGGCCTACCTCCTCCAGCGCTACGACATGCTCTTTGCCGGGCTGGCCACACCGTTCGCCATCGTCCAGGCCCCCGACGGAGAGCTGCTCGGTTCGATTTCACTGCTGCGGATCGCCTGGGAGCACCAGCGGGCCGAGGTGGGCTACTGGCTGGCGCGTGATGCCCGCGGTAAGGGCCACGCAACCCGAGCCGTGCAGCTGCTCTGCGCCTGGGGCTTCGCCCAGCTCGGGCTCGAGCGCATCGACCTCTTCGCCGCCACCGGAAACGCACCCTCCCAACAGGTGGCCGAGCGGTGTGGCTTTACCCACGAGGCGGTCATGCGCTCATACGCCCGCATGTCCCACGGGCGTCATGACATGGTCTGCTTCGGTCTGCTGGCCTCCGACCGTCCGGCCGAGGAGGGCTAGCCGGGAGAGGAGGGCTAGCCCGGAGAGGCCAGCGAGGCCAGGCGCCAGCCGTTCTGGGTCTGGATCAGCTCGATCGTCTCCAGCGCGGCCGTCTGACCGGTGGCCCCAGCCAGCACGACCGCCGAGGCCTTGGATCCGTGGACGGTGATCTTGGAGACGGTGATGCTCGGGTTCGAGACGGTGTCCACGAAGATCTTCATCGCGTGGTCGCAGGTCAGCCCAACCGCGGTCAGCCGCGAGACCAGAGCCGGAGCCAGCACCTGCTGACACAGGGTGCGGGTGTCCCGACTCGCCGTGGCGTGGGCGAACTGCTGGACCTTGGCCTGCACCTGCGCGCGCTCACTGGCACCGCAGCCGCTGAGTGCATACGCGCTGCATAGGAGGAGCAAACTCCGGTGCAGGCGCATAGCTGCGAAGAGTAACCTCTGACCATGGAGCGAGAGCCTCTTGTTGACGGACATGGGCGGCTGATCGGCGATCTGCGCGTTTCCGTCACCGACCGCTGCAACTTCCGCTGCCAGTACTGCATGCCAGCCGAGGGCCTGCCCTGGCTGGAGCGGGCAGAGATCCTCACCTTCGAAGAGATCGTGCGACTGGTCGGTCTGTTCGCCTCGATGGGCGTCGGCGATGTCCGGCTGACCGGGGGTGAGCCGTTGGTGCGGCGTGACTTCCCTGTCCTGGCCCAGATGCTCGCCCGGCTCGAGGCGGTCCGCGAGCTCTCGGTGACCACCAACGGGTTCATGCTCGAGCGCGACGCCGAGCGGCTGGTTGCCGCCGGTATCGATCGCTTCAACGTCTCGGTCGACTCGCTGCAGCGCGATCGCTTCTACGAGCTCACGCGCCGCGACGCGCTGGACAAGGTCCTGCGGGGACTTGACCTGCTCGCCACCTTCCCCGAGGCCCACCCCATCAAGGTCAACGCCGTGGCCATCCGCGGGTTCACCGAGCAGGAGGTCCTCCCGTTCGCCGAGCTGGCCCGCCGGACTCCATACGAGATTCGCTTCATTGAGTTCATGCCCCTGGACGCCGATCGGGCCTGGACGCCCGACTCGGTGCTGACCGGGGCGGAGATCCGAGCCGCGATTGAAAATGTCTATCCGCTCGAGGCCGAACCCCGGGAGCCGAGCGCCACCGCACGCATCTACCGCTTCGCTGACGGCCAGGGCCGGATTGGCTTCATCAACCCGGTCTCCGAGCCCTTCTGCGGCGATTGCAACCGGGTCCGGCTGACCGCCGACGGGCGCATGCGCACCTGTCTCTTCTCCCTCAACGAGACCGACC
>JBDTEE010000171.1:0-27420 GCA_039922645.1 Solirubrobacteraceae bacterium
CATCGGCGCGAGCGGCCAGGCCGTGCAGATTCGAGTCACTCAGGGTGGTCGCATGATCGGCGGTAGCGTCGCGCGGTCTGGCGCGCTGATCCCGAGCGTGCAGATCGGAGCGTGGACGACGACCTGCAACGCCCAGAAGGTCTGCAGCTCCGCGTCCGCCCCGGGAAATGTGTGTCCTGTTCAGCTGCAGGATTCGATCTGGATCGACCTGCAGGGCGGGTTTGACTTCCCGCCCGCTGCTTCTGATCCCGGGATCAGCGGCGTTTTCGCGCCTGGCAGGGTCAGCGGAGCGCTTGCGTATCTTGACGCGTCCGCGAGTTGCCCGACCACGTTCACCGCCACTAAATAGCCCATTGAACTCCCACTCCTCCACTTTTCCGTTGCGGTGTCCGCGGGCGTGTTCGAGGCTGCCTCACGGCACGCGGTCCCTTTCGTCGGCCGGAGGTCGCTGGTGGTACGGACGTTGAAGCCGGGACTCGGTCGGTGTGGGCGCGCCACGCCCGTTTCAAGCAAGTTGAACGCCATGTCCAGACGGCCGAAACTGAGCGACGGTGCGGTCGACCATGGCAGCGACCTGCTCTTCGTCTGAGACTTCGCAGGTGACCGGAATGGCTTGATGGCCAGCGGCGGTCAGATCGTCGGTGGCGTCTCGTAGGCTCGTCTCGTTGAGGTCGGCGAGCACGACGGCGGCGCCGGCTTGGGCGAACGCCTGGGCGGTCGCGAGGCCCATGCCGGACTGGCCCCGGTGACGAGGACAACCTGGCCTTGGAAGTCATAGGTGAGGTTCACGTGTACACCTCTCAGAGCTTGTCGGTGTCAGGCTCCGTATTCGTCGTTGGTGACCTGGCGCCCCCATTCGACGGGGCTGCCGCTGTCGTCGGCTTCTTGCATGGCGACGTGAGTCATGAACCGGTTGGGGGCGGCGCCGTGCCAGTGGTTCTCACCGGGTTCGAAGTAGACGCGGTCGCCCGGGTGTATCTCCTCGATCGACCCGCCGTCGCGTTGGCAGCGGCCGATGCCTTCGGTGACGTAGATCGTCTGACCGTAGGGGTGCGTGTGCCAGGCGGTGCGCGCACCGGGAGTGAAATGCACCAGCGCCGCACCCACTCGCGACGGCGGCGACGGTGCTGCGATCGTGTCGATGTGGACGGTGCCGGTGAACCAGTCGCTGGGGCCGGGGCTGGTGTCGAGTGAGTTGCGGGTGATTTGCATGGGTGCTCCTGTGTCGTCGTGACTTAAGTTAGGCGGCGGCGCGGGGTCCCGTCGCCGCGCCGCGATCTCGAGCTCGTCCGCTGCTCCGATGCGGTCAAGCTCCACCGCGGTCCATGCCGTCATGGGCGCACCATGACCTTGATTGCCTCGCGCTCGGCCATCGCGCGGTAGGCGGCCGGTACCCCGTCGAGGTCGACCGTGCGGTCGAGCACCTTGCCCGGCTCGATCCGGCCCTCGAGGATGTCGGGCAGCAACTCGTCGATGTAGGCGCTCACCGGCGTGGGTCCGCCGGCGACGGTGATGTTGTTATAGAACGCCGGCTGCGAAGCCGGCAGCTTTTCGTCCTGCGGGACGCCGACGCGACCGACCGCGCCGCCGGGACGGGCGATACTGATCGCCGTCAGCTCCGACTGCGCGAGCCCAACACACTCAAGCACCGAGTGCACGCCAAAGCCGCCGCTGAGCTCACGCACGCGCTCGACCGCCTCCTCGCCGCGCTCTGAAACGACGTCGGTGGCCCCGAACTCCCTCGCCAGCGCTATCCGGTCCGGGTGGCGGCCCAGGATGATGATCTGCTCGGCCCCCAGCCGCTTGGCGGCGATCACCCCGCACAGGCCGACGGCGCCGTCGCCGACCACGGCCGCGGTCTTGCCAGGGCCGACGTTGGCGACGACTGCGGCGTGGTGGCCGGTGCCCATCACGTCTGAAAGGGTGAGGAGCGAAGGCATCAGCGCTTCGTCTTCGCCGGCCGGCAGCGGGAACAGCGTCCCGTCGGCGTAGGGGACGC
Organism: Solirubrobacteraceae bacterium; assembly: GCA_039922645.1. GTDB lineage: Bacteria > Actinomycetota > Thermoleophilia > Solirubrobacterales > Solirubrobacteraceae > Palsa-465. The sequence continues at coordinate 2,000 of JBDTEE010000171.1, forward strand.
GTAGCGCCTCGGCCTGCGCGCCGTTCATGCCGTTGTTGCCGAAGAACCCGACATGCACGCAGGCGGTATGCAGCCCCTCATGACAGAAGGCGCAGGTGCCATCTGAGAACGCGAACGGCATCACGACGACATCGCCGGGCTTGATCTTGTGGACCTCGGCGCCGACCTCTTCGACCACGCCGAGCGCCTCGTGGCCCATCGATTGGCCGGCCTCGCTTGGCTGCATCGACGCGTATGGCCAGAGGTCGCTGCCGCAGATGCAGGCCCTCGTGACGCGGAGGATCGCGTCGGTCGGATCGACGATCGAGGGATCCGGTACGTCCTCGATACGAACGTCGCCGGCGGCGTGCATCACAGTCGCTTGCATGTTGAAGCTTGCCTCCTGTCCGGGATTTCATCTCGTTCGCCCTTCACCAAAGCACCGGATCCGGGAAAGTGAGAGACCCTGTTGAGAGGGGTACTGACAGGGTCTCCCAGGGGACTGCAACCGGCTCTACGCTTATCCCGAGAGTGGATGCGCGCAGCGAGATCCGCGAGTTCCTGACCTCCCGCCGGGCGAAGATCACCCCAGAGCAGGCGGGGCTGACCGCCTACGGCAGTCGCCGCGTGCCCGGCCTGCGCCGTGAGGAGGTTGCGGTCCTGGCCGGCGTTAGCGTCCCGTACTACACGCGGATCGAGCGCGGAGACATGAGCGGCGTGTCAGACGGTGTGCTTCAAGCGCTCTCTCGCGCGCTGGAACTGGACGAGGCCGAGCACGCCCACCTGTTCGATCTTGCCCGCGCGGCCCAGCCGAGAGCGACGCCGCGGCGTCGACGTACCGCCAAGCAGCCTATCCGCCCGACGTTCAGCACATCCTCGACGCGATCACCGGTGCCGCCGCCTTCGTGCGCAACGACCGCCTTGACGTGCTCGCGGCCAACGCCCTCGGCCACGCGCTCTACTCCGAGATGTTCGCCGGTCCATGGCGCCCTGCGAACGCCGCCCGGTTCATCTTCCTCGATGTCCGCGCGCGCGAGTTCTACCCCGACTGGAACAAGGCCGCCAACGACACTGTCGCCGTTCTACGAGCGTCCGCTGGCCGCGATCCATACGACCGGTTCCTCTCAGACCTCGTCGGAGAGCTTTCCACACAAAGCGATGAGTTCCGAACCCGCTGGGCACAACACAACGTCCGCCAGCACCTCACCGGCATCAAACACTTCCACCACCCGGTCGTCGGCGATCTCAGCCTCACCTACGACCGCTTGGACCTCGTCGCCGATCCGGGACTCACGATGTACACCTACACCGTCGAGCCAGGCTCACGCGACGAACAGACCTGCGGCTCCTCGGCAGCTGGGCGGCGACGCTCGACCAGCCCGCCACCGCGCAGACCATCGACCACCCATAACCAGCAGCCATACCCCGTCCCAGCGGCAAAGCCCGAAGCCGGCGCCTGCCCGCGTCTTGCTCCTCGCCTGGATGTTGGGCAAACCGGCAGCGAGATGTGGACCACGGCGGCGCAAATCGGCGGGCCGGGCGTGTCATGTTGCGCCGAGCCCGTTGTTATCCGGTTTCGGCGGCGATCCAGTGGCCGTGGAGCTTCATCAGGTGGTGCGTCGCGGCGACCAAACGCCATTCGGAGAGGGCGGCGGCACGGCCTGGGCGTTGGAAACGGCTGATCTTGCGGTTGAACTTGATCTGCGCGAACACCGGCTCGACCGTCGCTTTTCGGTGCTTGTAGATCGCGTGGCCGTGCTCGCTAGCGAGGACCCGTCGCATAAATGCATACATGCCTGTTCGTCGGCGGCGCGACGATTTGAACTTTGGATCACCAATCCCGCGGCACCGCCGGCCCGGCCGACGCTGGACGTCGACGTTGTCGTGGAGGTGGCGGCGCGCACGGCGTTCCACGAGTTCGAGGCCAAGCTCCGGGCACGTGGATTTCAGAATTACTGGCTTCGGCGCCGCCGCCCGACGCGAGAATCGGGCGAGCTGCTCAGATGAGTGACGGATGGGGCGCCCGGGATAGGTTGGCCTTGGGCGCCAGCAGCACGACGAGCAGCGGGGCCAACACCAGCAGCCCGCAGGCCAGACGCAGAGAGGTGAGCTGAGCCACGCCGCCGATCAGGGGTGGGCCAGCGAGAAAGCCGAGGTAGCCGAACGAGCTGACCGCGGCGAGGGCAGGCCCGGTGGAGACGCCGGGTTCCTCGGCGCCCGAACGGAACAGGGTGGGAACCACGCCGGCCAGGCCAAGACCCAGGGCGGCAAAGCCGGCGATGGCGGCTTCCGGGGTGCCGATGGCCAAGCCGGCGGCGAACCCGACCGCAGCCAGGGCGCCGCCGCGGCGCAGCAGCCCGGACGAGCCCCAGCGCGCCCACAGGCGGTCCGCGATCAGGCGCCCGCCGCCCATGGTGACGCTGAACACGGCGTAGGCCACCGCGCCGACCGCGGCGGCGGCATGGAAGTTGTCGCGAACCAGCTTCGCGCTCCAGTCCGAGGCGCCGCCCTCGGCCATCAGGCAGAAGAAGCACGCAACGCCGAGGAGAGCCAGCCGGGAGGGAAGCTTGCGCCAGCGCATCGCGGGAGCGCCTGTGTCCGCGTCCTCGTCAACGGCCATCAGAGGTCCGGTGGCGATCATCCCGACGATGCCGAACAACAGGGCGGCGAAGGCCAGATGCGGGAGGGGCGCGACCGACAGCGCTGAGGCCAGCGCTCCGAGGCCGGCGCCGGCAAAGCCGCCGAATGAGAATGCGGCGTGCAGCGAGGACAGGATGGGCCGGCCCTCCCGCCGTTCGATCGAGACACCCTGGGCGTTCATGGCTAAATCAAGCGTCGAGTTAGCCAGCCCCACGCCCAGCAGGGCCGCGGCCAGAGCGGGGAGGCTGCGCGCGAGTCCAGGCAGCAGCAGGGTAAGGCACAGCCCGAACATTGCCCAGCGGCAGAACGTACGGCTTGAGCGGCCGGGCAGGAGCCGGCCTACCGTCGGTATGGCCACGATCGCGCCGAGCGCCGGAGCGAGCAGAGCAAGGCCAAGCTGACCCGGGCTCGCGCCAACGCGGTCAGACAGAGCCGGGATACGGGAGGCCCAAGAGGCGAATAAGGCTCCGTTGACGAAGAACACCGCCCGGATCGCGGTGAGCGGCGTCATCCTCACTTGCTAGGCGAGCACCGAGGACGCCGCCCCCGCGGCCGGTCCGCTCTCGGCGCGTGCCCGGAGCGCCGGCAGGACATCGGCGGCGAACTGGTCGAGGAAGCGGATCTGGTCGTCTCCGGGGGCGTGCAGAACCAAGTCGTCGAAGCCGAGATCCAGGTAGGTAGCGATCCGCTCGACGATTTCCTCGGGGTCGCTCGAAACGATGAACCGGGTGTGGGCGCGGTCGGCGTTCTCATCGGCCAGCCGCTCCATCTCCACCGGATCCTCGACACCCTCCTTCTGCTCCGGGGTCAGCGCCAATGCTGCCCACCAACGGCACGCGTCCCGCGCGTACTGCGGATCGCGGTCGTAGGAGACCTTGATCTCGATCATCCGCCGCAGCGCGCCGGCGTCGCGGCCCGCCTTCTCAGCACCGGCGGCCACGTTGTCCAGGAGATTGCGGTAGAGGTCGGGATCCTTGCCGCTCGTGCAGATGAGCCCGTCGCCGACTCGCCCGGCCAACTTGGCCGCGAGCGGTCCCCCCGCCGCGACATAGATGGGCACCGGGTCCTCAGGATGGTCGTAAACCGTGGCCTTGGAGGTGCGGTAGAACTGGCCGTCGTAGTTGACGCGTTCCTCGGCCCACAGGCGGCGGATCAGGTCGATCGCCTCCTCGAGCCGCTGACGGCGCTCCTTGCGGCCCGGAAACAGCTCGGCGGTCGCCGGGGTCTCGTTCATCGCCTCCCCCGTTCCCACCCCCAGGAAGACCCGCCCTGGGAAAAGGGAGCCGAGCGTCCCGAAGGCCTGCGCCACGATCGACGGGTGATAACGCATGGTCGGCGTCAGGACGCTTGTCCCGATAGCGACTCGCTCGCTCGTCTGACCCAGGGCTCCCAACCAGGTCAGGGCATTGGGGGCGTGGCCGCCGTGATGGCGCCAAGGCTGGAAGTGGTCCGAGATCGCCACGATCTCGAGCCCGTGGGCCTCAGCGGCGATCGAGAAATCGAGCAGCGGGCGCGGCGCGAACTGCTCGGCCGAGGCCTTGTAGCCGATCCTCACCGCCACGAGAGTCTAACCCCTGCGCTCTGGCCGGACGCCATCCACGCGCCTCACACTACAACGGGCCGCACCGGGCTCGGGTGCTGGCCATTCGGCCTAGACGATGAGAAAGCGGTTGCCGGCCGGGTCGCGGAGGAAGAACTGGGGCGGCACGGGATCCCCGACGCTGACGCCGCTCGACAGCAGCCCCGGACGGCGTCGTCCGGCGCGAGCCACTTCGGAATCAACATCGACCCCGAGAGCGCTGAGCCTGGCGTGGTCGGCCTCAATGTCCGCGGAAGCAAAGGCGCTGTGCAGGCGATCGTGCTTTGCGGTGACGATCCAGTATCTCGATCCGAAAGACGCGCCCGCAGCGGGCCACCTTCCGCGAGAATGCCGTCCTGCGATGGCTGCCCTGAATGAGAGCGGACTGGTAACCGGCGAGGACGGGGTAGCTCGCTGCTGGTGGGCTGGCTCGGCACCCGAGTACCGGGCCTATCACGATGACGAGTGGGGCTTTCCGGTGGCCGCGGACGTCCGGCTCTTCGAAAAGCTCAGCCTGGAGGCCTTCCAGGCCGGGCTCTCCTGGCTGACCATCCTGCGCAAGCGTCCCGCCTTCCGCCAGGCCTTTACCGGGTTTGACTTCACGCTCGTGGCCGGCTTTGGCGAGGACGATGTCGCGCGGCTACTGGCCGACGCCGGGATCGTCCGCCACCGCGGGAAGATCGAGGCGGTTATCAATAACGCGGCTCGTGCGCTCGAGCTTGTCGAATCCGAGGGCTCACTGGCCGCCTACCTGTGGCAGTTCGAGCCGAAGTCGCGGGCCGGCGGTTTGGACCGCGTTCGGCTGGCGGAGCTCACCAAGACCGACGAAGCGCGTGCTCTGGCCAAGGACCTCAAGCGGCGCGGGTGGCGCTTTCTCGGCCCTACGACCGTCTATGCCTTCATGCAGGCCATGGGCCTGGTCAACGACCACCTCGACGGGTGCGGCGCTCAGCCACGGGTGGCGTTGGCAAGAGCGGCATTTGTACGCCCGACGCTGGCGTGAGCCGGCCGCCGCAGCCCGCGGCCCACGGCCCGCGGCCCGCGGCTTCACTCCCGCCGCACCGCTGCCACAGTTTTGTTGCTCTCCACTGTTGTCATTTGACCTCGGCGCCTCGCAGCCGTGCGAACTTATTGGGGTGTTCCATCGCGGTACCGAATATGTATACGGGGATGGAACACCTGCGGTCCCCGGGCTCGCTGGACGCCAGCACCGGGTAGTGGCAACCCAGCAGCTGGGGGCGCTGGGGAGCCGGCGGGGTGAGATCGCCCGCCAGTGAGCTCCACGACGAGGCGCCCTGGACTATTGGTCAGCGCGCGCGGGCGAGAGATGGTCGGCTCGGTCCGCGAGCGGCTGGAGGAAGCCACCGGTCACGACGACGAAGACGACTACGACGAGCCCGAAGCCGAAGCGGACGAGGACTACGAAGACGACGAGCCCGAGGAGGAGCCCGCCCCGCCGCGCCGGCGGGGGCGGAGTCGCAGCCGGGCCTGAGAGCCCGTAGCCCTGTGCTTCGCGACCCGATCGGCTGCCGCTAAGGTCGATCGGGATGCCGCCCGAGCCGACATCGACCGCCGAACGTCAGACGGCCCGGGTGGCCGTCGCCGCTCAGGCCTACGACGCGGTAGCCAGTCGGGCACCGGCCGGAGTCACCCTGGAGCGGATCGAAGACGGCGCCCAGCTCGAGCAAGCCGACTTCCTCGTACCTCGCGCCGGTGATCGAGGCATCCTCAAGATCCTGCCCGATCTCCACCGGCTCAAGGTGGTTCAGGTCCTGTCCGCCGGCACCGACTGGATCGAGAATCACGTCCCTGCTCAGGCCACGCTCTGTAGCGCCCGTGGTGCCCGTGATGCCCCGGTCGCTGAGTGGGTGGTGGGCGCGCTGCTGGGAGCCAGCACGGGCCTGCTCGAATGCGCTCGCGAACGGGACTGGCGAGAACGGCACCTCGTCGACCTCAGCCGCTGGACGGTGCTGGTGATCGGCATGGGTTCGATTGGGCGGATGTTGGAGGAGCGCCTGGGCACCTTCGAAGCCCGAGTGATCGGCGTGGCCTCCCACGCCCGTGACGGACTGCACGGCGTGGATGAGCTGCCCGAACTCCTTCCCCAGGCCGATGCGGTCGTAGTGCTGACACCCTTGACCGACGCGACACGCGGACTCATCGATGCCGGCGCGCTGGCCGCGCTGCGTGACGGGACGCTCTTGGTCAACGCGGCCCGCGGCCCCGTCGTCGACACCGAGGCCCTCCTGGCCGAGACTGAGTCAGGCCGCCTGCGGGCCGTGCTCGACGTGACCGACCCCGAGCCGCTGCCCGCCGGGCACGGCCTCTGGTCCGCGCCCGGCGTCCTGGCCATCACCCCGCACATTGCCGGCGACTCGCCGGCCGGACATGATCGAGCCGCCGATCTGGCCGGAGAACAGCTGGCCCGATGGTGTGCCGGTCAACCACTGGAGAACGTCGTCCGTACCGGATCTGAACGTGATTGAATTGCCGACCGTGAGCGACTCGCTGAGCGCCGAGACAATCAGGATCACCGGCAACAACGGTGACGAGATCGAGGCCTATATCGCCCGCCCCGCCTCCGAGGAGGCGCGCGGCGGGGTGGTGGTCATCCATCACATGCCGGGCTATGACCGCGGGACCAAGGAGATCGTCCGCCACTTCGCCGAGCTGGGCTACGACGCGATCTGCCCCAACCTGTATTGGCGCGAGGGCCCGGGAGCCGCGCCCGACGATGCCGCCGCGACCGCCCGCGCTCAGGGCGGCGTGCCGGACGAGCGCTTGGTCGGCGACGTCGGCGGGAGCGCCCAGTACCTGCGCTCGCTGCCGACGAGCAATGATCGGGTGGGAGTTATCGGGTACTGCTCGGGCGGTCGTCAGTCCGTGCTTGCGGCCTGCAACCTAGACCTGGACGCCGCCGTCGATTGCTACGGAGCCTTTGTGACCGGCACCCCTCCTGAAGGCTTTCCGGTCCAGGTCACCAACCTGGTGGACCAGCTCCCGAAGCTGCGCGCCCCGTTGCTCGGGCTGTTCGGCAACGAGGATTCGTTCCCCAGCCCTGATCAGGTCGACGAGCTGGATGAGATCCTGACCCGCGAGGGCAAGCCGCACGAGTTCCATCGCTACGACGATGCCGGACACGCGTTCTTCTCCGTGGACCGGCCGGCTTACCGCGTCGCTGCCGCCAACGATGGTTGGGAGCGAATCAGTGCCTTTTTCAAAACGCATCTCGGAGGTTGAGCATGTGCACCTACGCCACGGTTAAGACGAGCATCGACGGCAGCGCCAAGGGACCTGAGAGCAGCTGGTTCCACGTCACCGACGGCACCGTCTACTTCGACCATCCGGTCCACGCGATGGCCAAGCACACGCTCAACATCGACTTCGCCGACCCGTCCCGCGGGCCCTCGGCACGCGTGGCGGTGGAGCTCACCGCCGCTTCAGCGCGGGAACTGATCGGCGCCATTCAGGCCGCGCTCGACTCGGCACCGGTCGAGCTGACCGCCTGAGCTCAGCCCTTGGGCGGGAGCGAGCGGGCGTGGCTCACACCGCGACGCACCCACGGCTCAAGCTGGCGCTTTGTCTTGACCCCCTCATCGTCCACGCGAAGCCAACCCTGCATGGAGCGGCCGCGCATCACGAACGGACCGGCATGCGGTCGTTCGCTGAGGGCGTCGGTCTGCGCGGGGTCGATGTGCAGCAACAGGCCTCCCTGCCCGCTGGCGGCGACCGACATGTTCCCGTTGATGAGGAAGGCCAAGCCGCCGAACATCTTCATCTCCGTCACACCGTCCTCGTCGGCCATCAACTCGCGGATGCGGTTGGCCAGGTCCTCGTCGTAGGCCACGGGTGAATTATGGTCCGGGGCGCGGCGGCGGGGGTGCTGTCCAGATCACCCGCGGCGCGCCACCAGCGGCTCGAGCCGCGCGATGACGTCGTAGTAGCGCGTGGGCATGAGCCGGACCAGGGCATCGAGGAAGTAGGCGTCCGGCCCGACCAAAACCCGGCTCTTGCCTGCCGTCACCCCGCTGTAGATGATTTCCGCCGCCCGCTCGGGCGTGGTCCGGGCCATGGTCTCGAACTGTCGCGAGGCGTCCTCATGGCCCAGGCCAGGTTGCGTGGGATGAGCGTGATAGCGCGCGTTGCGCAGGACGTTGGTCTTCACTCCGCCGGGGTGGACGTTGACGGCGCTCACGCCGCTCCCGCGCAGCTCCTGACGCAAGGAGTCGGTAAAGCCGCGAACGGCGAACTTCGACGCGCAGTAGGCACTCTGCCCGGGAAAGCCGAGCAGCCCGAACACGCTCGAGGTGTTGACGATGACGCCAGAGTTCTGTCGTTTGAGAATGGGCAGGAAGGCGCGCGTCCCGTTAACCACGCCATCGAAGTTGACCTGCACGACCCATTCATCGTCCTCAGGGGCAGCGTCAGCGACGTCCTGCGTGGTGGTCACCCCCGCGTTGTTGAACACCATCCCCACGGGCGCCGGGGACCATTCCGCGACCTCGGCGGCGAAGGCCATCTGGGCCTGCCGGTCCCGAACGTCGAGTCGCCGGCTAAGCAGCGGCCCATCGCCCAGCAGGTCGGCGGTGACGGCCAGGCCGTCCTCGTCCTGGTCAACGATCGCCAGCGGACAGCCTCGGGAGCCGAGGAGGAGGGACACCGCTCGGCCCATCCCCGAGCCGGCACCAGATACGTAGGCGGTGCGGCCGTCGATGGGGACTCTTGTCTTGCTCATCGCGCCTCCAATTCAGGCTCAGACCAGGCCGGCTCACGCGTACGGTGCGGGAGCTCGGCCAGGTACTCATCGGCGTTGAACTTGGCCAGTTGACGCTGGTAGGCACGGACGCTACCCGGCCAGAGCGTCGAGTTGCGACCTGTGGCATCGACGTACCAGCTCAGGCATCCACCGGCCGTCCACACGCTGCCTTCGGTGCCGGCGTCGACCGCGGCGACGTACCGGGCCTGAGCGGTCGGGGTCGGCTCGATGGCGGCCAGGTCCTGGGCCTCGCGATGGTCGAAGACCTGACGCAGATAGGCGATCTGAGCCTCGATCATCAGCAGGACGGAGTTGTGCCCGAGCCCAGTGTTCGGACCCAGGAGCATGAACATGTTGGGAAACCCGGCCACGCCCATGCCGAGGTGAGCCTTCATGCTCCCTCCCCAACTCTCGGCCAGGGTCTCGCCGCTGCGGCCGCGCACCCGGTGGCTGATGGGTGCGTCGGTGACCTGGAAGCCGGTGCCGAAGATGATCGTGTCGACCTCGTGCTCGATGCCGTCCGCGTCCACGATCGAGGTCGCGCGGACCTCCTGGATACCGGCCGTCACCACTTCGACATTCTCCGCGCAGAGGGCGGGATACCAGGTGTTGGACCCGAGTATGCGCTTGCAACCCAAGCGGTAATCGGGAGTGACTTTGGCCCGTAGCTCCAGGTCAGACACCTGGCTGGCGATGTGCTTGCGAGCCCGCCGCTCGGCCAGCCGCATGACGGCTGGGTGGCGGAAGCCGAGGTGGAAGGACTCAAGCAGCGAGAAGACGCTCCTTCGGGCGAGACCGAGCAGCCACGGATAGCGGGCGAATCGGGCGCGCCAACCCTCGGGGACGCCGGGGTTCTCACGCGGGAGGATCCACGGCGGCGTGCGCTGGAAGAGGTGTAGATGCCCGACCTCGGGCTGGATCTCGGGCACGAACTGGATCGCCGAGGCGCCGGTGCCAACCACTGCGACCGACCGGCCGCGCAGATCGTGATCGTGCTCCCAACGAGCCGAGTGAAAGACCCGGCCGCCGAACTGATCGAGGCCGGGGAGCGCGGGGATCGCCGGGTCGGCCAGCGCGCCAACGGCGGAGACCAGCACGTCGGCGGCCATGGCGCCTCCGGTGGTCTCGATCTCCCAGTGCTGATCCGCCTCTGACCACCGGGCCTCGGTCAGTTCGTGGTGGAAGCGGAAGTGCTGGCCAACGTCATGCCGGCGGGCGACGTCCTTCATGTAGGCCAAGATCTCCGGCTGGCGGGCGAAGGCGCGGCTCCAGTCGGGGTTCTGCTCGGCGGTGTAGGAATAGAGCACGCTGGGGATGTCGCACGCGCAGCCCGGATAGCTGTTGTCGCGCCACGTCCCACCCAGGTCGCCCGCACGCTCGAGGACCACGAAGTCTTCCCGGCCGTCGTCCTTCAGAGCGATGGCCATTCCCAACCCAGCCAGCCCGCCGCCGGCGATGACGATCTCAAAGTGTTGCTCGGCCTGGTCCATGTCGTCCGGTTCCTTCCCTTGGGTTGTGCGCTCCGGGTACATTGTCGTACCAGCGGTACGCTAGCATACCGCCGCCCGGGTTGACAAGCCTCGTGTTTCGGTTTCCGGCTATCCGAGCTTGGAGGGCCGCGGGGCGCTGCAATCCGACCCCGGACCGCCCGTATCGCGACCGGCTAAAGCAGCGCGCCGGTGAGGATGCTCTTGACGGTGCCCCGAGCGCTGGCCCGCAGCTCGCGGACGTCGCGCCCGCGCTGGAGCGAGATGACGATCAGCTCGCGCAGGCCGCCGGCGATGATGATGGCCGTGTCCATCGAGAGAGCGCGCGCCGCGATGTCCGGCCGTACGGCCCGGCCCGAGTCGACCAGGGCGACCATCATCCCGGCGAAACGCTCCAACGTGGCCAGACCGCGCTCGGCGCCGGCCTGGCCGAGTCCGGGCAGCTCACGCACGAAGCTGGCGTAGAGGGCCGGCTGCTGCGAGACGTTGTCGATGTAGGCGTCGACAGCGGCGTCGACCTGTTCATCGAGCGGCTGCTCGGGACGCACGGCGTGGGCGATCTCGCCCATCATCACATCGTTGGTGGCGTCGAACAGGGCCAGGAAGCAGGCGTCCCGGTCCTCGAAGTGCTGGTAGAAGTTCCGCCTCGAGGTGCGGGCGATGCGGACCACGTCGGCCACCGTCGTGTCGCGGTAGCCCTTCTCGGCGATCGAGGTGGCCATCGCCGCGATCAGCCGCTCGCGATGGCCCACCGGCTCGCTGCCGACCGGGGTGCGACGGTCAGCCTCGCCGACCGCTCCGGGCTGTGTCTGGGAGACGGGCATGCCGCTCACGGTAGCGACGGGCTACGACGACGCGTCGCGTTCAGGCCGGATGGCGGGCGCTGACCGAGATCCGGGCGCCGTGGTTGGGGATCGTGGTCACGTTGCGCTGGCGGGCGCGCTCGGGGGCCGGGTACGGCGCGATCAGGTCGGTCCGTCGAGCGATCGCGCTCAGGACGACGCGCTGTTCGGCCATGGCCAGCGACGCGCCCAGGCACCGACGAATCCCGCCGCCGAACGGCATCCAGGTGTAGGTGCCCGGCTTCTGGTTCAGAAAACGCTCGGGGCGGAAGGCCAGCGGCTCGGGATAGACGTCCGCGCGATGATGCAGCGCGACGATGCTGACCGCCACCGGGGTGCGAGCCGGGACCACGTATTCGCCGAAGCGCCAGGGACGTTTGACCATGCGCACCACCATCGGGATGACCGGGCGGTTGCGCATCCCCTCATGGATCGTCGCCTCGACGTAGGCGTCGGCCTCCTCTCCCCCGGCTCGGACCGTTTCGCGCAGGCGGGCGTAGGCGGGTGGAGTGCGCAACAGGCGCTCGAAGATCCAGGCCAGAGAGTTCGCCGTCGTCTCGTGGCCGGCCAGGACAAGGGCCATCAGGTCGTCGCGTAGCTCCTGGTCGGTGAGCGGCTCTCCGTCCTCATCGCGGGCCTCGAGCAGCAGCGAGAGAACATCATTGCGCCCGCTGCCGCCGCCTTCGGCCCGGCGCTCGCGAATCATCGCGAACATACGGCGGTCGACCATGGCCAGCATCTGGCCCATGACGCCGGCGGGCTCCTGGCGGGTTGCGTTCTTGAGCTCGACGAGCTGGAACAGCGGGCTGGTGGACGCGGCCAGGAGACGGCGAACCGTGCGGCGCAGCCGGTCGCCCGTTGAGCCGCGGGCGGGTCGTCCCGCGATCCCGAAGACGCCGCTCATGATCACGTCGAGGGTCACGGCCTGCATGCGCGGGGCCAGGGCAAAGGTCGTGTTGAGCGGCCAGCTGTCGATCTCCCGCTCGGCCACCGTCGAGATCATCTCCACGTAGCGCTGGACCGCCTCGCCATGAAACGGCGGCAGCAGCAGGCGGCGCTGACGCATGTGCCGGTCCCCGACCGAGGTGAGAATCGAGTTGGGCCCGAGGATGGGACGTAACGGCGACTCGCCGGTCAGTGACGGGGCATCGGCCGGGTTGGCCTTCATCAGTGAGCGGATGTGGTCGGGGTGGCACGTGACCACGAACGGCTCTCGACGCGAGATCAGCCGAAGCTGCCAGACGTCCCCATAGCGCTGGTGGGCGCGGAGGTTGAAAGCCAAGGGCCGCGTGCTGAACCGGATCGTCTGAACCCAGCCGGCCAGCGGATCCTGTGGAGGAAGCCGGATCGGCTCGCTGTCCGGCACCGGCCCGGCCGGCGAGGACGGAGCCCCGCCGGCGCGGTCGGGGGGACGGGACTTCTCAGCCGCGGTTACGACGCTCACGGTACGTCACTGTACCCCCTCTCGGGAGGGTCTGTCAACCCCGGCCGTCGCGAGGGTCTGTCAACCGCGGCACCGCACAATCCGATTCCTCATCGTCTCTCTCCCTTTCCCATGTTCAGCTGGCCAGGACAGGCCGACGCTGCGCCCATGGTGCGGCGTGCTCGATCTGAGCCGCCAGCGAGTACAGCATGTCCTCGGCCCCCATCCGCCCCACCAGCTGCACGCTCAGGGGCAGGCCGTCGACGCTCAGACCGGCGGGGATGCTTATCGCCGGCTGGCCGGTGAGGTTGTAAGTGGCCGTGAACGGCGTGAAGCGCCCGGCGACATTGATGGCCAGCGGAGCCGGTCGCCCGAAGGCACCCTCGGCCGCGATTGGGGTGGTGGCCAGGCCTGGAGTGAGGAGAACATCGAACTCATCCCAGAGCTTCATGATCCGCGCGCTGGTGGCGGCCTGACGCTCGACCAGTGCACGGCGCCGTCGCGGGGGCACCAGGTAGCGGCCGGCGGCCGCCATCTGGCGGGTGAGAGGCTCGAGCTGGCTGCGGTCGGGGACACGCTCGGATTCCTCATAGATGCCTCGTAGCCACATCTGGAGGAAGTCGAGCTGCACCAGGCCGAAGTCGGGGTCGCGATCCTCCACTTCGTGGCCGAGGTCGCTGAGCAACGCAGCGGTGCGCTCCCAGGCCCCACGCTGAGCGGCCGCGACCGGTGCGATGATCCCGGTCGGCGGCTTGCGGGAGGCCGCGATCCGTAGGCGACCGGGAGGTGAGCTGGCGGAGTTCACGTAGCTGCCCGTGAAGCGCGGAGCGGGATCGGGCTCCGCGGCCCCGCCACCGTGCATTACGTCGAGCATCAGGGCGCTGTCAGCGACGGTTCGCGCCAGCGCGCCGATGACCGACAGACCAAGCCACCCCGGAGCGGCCGGCGCCGACGAGACACGCCCGCGGCTCGGCTTCATTCCCACGAGCCCGTTGCAGGCCGCTGGGATGCGAATCGAGCCGCCCCCGTCTGAGCCGGTGGCGGCGGCCACCAGCCCAGCCGCGACCGCTGCGCCGGAGCCGCCCGAGGAACCACCGGTGGTGCGCTCGGTGTTCCACGGATTCCGCGTGACCCCGTTGGCCGCGGTGGCCGTCCACGGGAAGATCATCAGCTCGGGAACGTTGGTGATCCCGATGGGAATCGCGCCGGCCTCCCGGAGCCTTCTGACCACCTCGGAGTCCGCGGTGGCCGGCGCCCCGTAGGACCGCGAGCCGCGCGTGGACACCTGACCGGCCACGGCCACGTCGTCCTTGACGGCGATCGGTACCCCGGCCAGCGGTCCGTCATGGCCCGTGCGCTGGTCGGCCTCCTCGAGTGCAGCCGCCGCCAGCACCGTCCGGAACGCGTTCAGGCGCGGATTGATCTGCTCGATCCGGCGCAGATAGAGCTCCACCAGTTCGCGGGGGCTCACCTCCCCTGCTCTCACCTGCCCGGCCAGAGCCGTGGGCCCGGCGAAGGCAAGGTCAGTGTCGGCAATGGTGGTCATCTTCTCCTCAGCGGTCAGTGTCCGAGGGCCAGGACCAGCTCCCGGATCGCCGCAGGGTACCGGTAGCCGATGCCTCCGTGTCGACCCTCGAAGAGCTCCAACGTGTGAGCGACGCCCAGCTTCTCGAGCTCCGCGGCGAAGGCCTGCGCGCCGAGGTCGAGGAACCATTCGTCCGAGCGCCCGGCGTCCAGGTACACGCGCCGCATACTGCGCAGCGAGTCGGCATGCCGAGGAGCCAGGCGAACCGGGTCAACCTCGAGCCACTGTTGCCAGACCGATTCGTCCAGGCGCCCGGTGGCCAGGTCGAAGGGCAGCATAGCCTCTCCCGGTCGTTCGGGGTCAGGGGAGTAAGCGCAGGCGTATCCGTAGACCTCGAGCGGCTTGCCGAAGCGGTTGAAATCGAAGTTGGGGCCCTCGGCCAGCCGCTGATGGAAGACCTCGAAGGAGCCGTCGAAGTCATCGCGCAACTGTCGGACAACGCTCGGAAAGTCGGGCAGGTAGCAGCACTCGAACAAGGCATCACCCGCGTGCGAGGCGAGGGCGCCGAAGACGTCGGGGCGGACCATGGGGACAACCATCGCCCCGTAGCCGCCGGAGGACTTGCCGGTCAGGCCGCGGTGCTCGCGGTCGGCGCGTGTCGGGTATCGGGCATCGACGAACGGGACCACCTCGTCGCACAGGTAGTCCTGGTAGCGGCCGGTACTGCTGGAGTTCAAGAACTGTGAGCCGCCGCGTGAGGTCCAGGCGTCGACGAGGACGATCACCGCGTCCGGGCATTCCCGGGCGGCGAACATCTCGTCCAGGCGCTCGACGAAGGTCGACTCGAAGGCCGATCGCCCCAGCCAGCCGTCGAGCTGCCCGGTGAAGCCCTGGATCACATACACCGAGGGCAGCTCACCATCGGAGTCGGCCCCGACTCCCGGTGGGCGATACACGTACAGCGGTCGGCGTGCCGGATCACCCAGCGGATTGTCGGCCAGCAGCTCGGACTCCACCGTCAACCGGTCCAGTGTGCCGGCCATGGGCCGGTCCCACGGGGCCCCCGGGGGGCCCTCGACTTCCTTCAAGCTCATGCCCGGAACCTACCTCAAGGCCGAGAGTGTGATTGCCGGCACAGAGCTATAGTCGGTCCCCCGCCCACTCGAGGAAGACGGACAACTCTCGGCATGACGGATCGAGTTCAGACGCCCAGCAGCAACGGCGCCGCCGCCGACCTCGACGCCGTCGAGACCACCGAGTGGCTGGAGGCGCTCGACGCCGTCGTCTCCCACGATGGCCCGGACCGCGCACGCGAGCTGCTGACCCGAGTCGTTGAGCGTGCCCAGCATGCCGGCACACGGCGTACATCAACACGATCCCAGCGGAGCGCGAGCCCGAGTTTCCCGGCGACCCGTCGTTCCCAACGTTCGCGCCTACGACCCCGCGGTTGGCTATGAGGTGGCGGTGATCGTCCACGAGGGCCTGCGCCGAATCGCCCCCGACCTGATCAGAGGGGCGCCGCCCCGGTCACGGCGGCCCCGGGTGCAGCTGCTGGGGTCGGGCACCATCCTCAACGAGGTACTGGCCGCCGGGGACCTGCTGGCCGAGGACTTCGGCGTGCACGCCGACATCTGGAGCGTCACGTCGTTCACCGAACTGCGGCGCTTCTTCGCGGTCGACCGCCATTACGTCGCCGTGGCCGCCCTCAAGGAGTTGGCCGACACCGGAGAAGTGGAGCCCTCCGTGGTCGCCGAGGCCATCAAGCGCTGTGACATCGATCCCGAGGCGCCAATGCCCACCACCATATGAGTGCCACGCTGAGCAAGGTCGAGGTCCCCGACATCGGTGACTTCGGCGAGGTGCCGGTCATCGAGATCCTGGTCGCCGTCGGCGACACCGTCGCGCCGGAGGACCCGCTGGTCACGCTTGAGTCCGACAAGGCCACCATGGACGTCCCGGCTCCCTTCGCCGGAGTGGTGCGCGAGCTAAACGTCGAGATCGGTGATCACGTCGCTCAGGGCACACTGCTGATGAGTATCGAGCCATCGGGTAACGGCTCCGCGCCGCCCGAGGTGGCGGCCCCGGCGCCGGAACCGAAGGTGGATGAGGTACCGGCCGAGCTCATCGAGCCCGAGGCGGAGTCACCGACCGACGGAGCCGCCTTGGCACCGGAGAACGGCCGTAGTCATCCCGCTATCTACGCCAGTCCGTCGGTGCGGCGGCTGGCCCGTGAGCTCGGTGTCGAGCTGACCGGGCTGAGCGGCAGCGGGCGCAAGGGCCGGATCACCAAGGAGGACGTCCATTCGCGGGCCGACGGTGGGCCGGCGCCTGTCCAGGGCGCGACGGCCGGCGGCTCGGTGGGCGGGCTGGAGCTCGCCCCGTGGCCGAAGGTCGACTTCGCCAAGTACGGCGAAATCGAGCGCGTCCCCCGCTCGCGGATCCAGCGCATCTCCGGGCCCAACCTGGCTCGTAACTGGGTGATGATTCCTCACGTCACCCAAAACGACGAGGCCGACATCACCGACGTCGAGGCGTGGCGCCGGCAGCTCAACGAGGAGCACGCGCGGGACGGGGTGAAGGTGACGATGGTCTCCTTCCTGATCCTGGCCAGCGTGGCCACGCTGAAGGAGTTCGAGACCTTCAACGCGTCCCTGGACGGCGACGAGCTCGTTCTCAAGCGCTACTACAACATCGGCTTCGCTGCGGACACGCCCGGCGGCCTGGTCGTACCCGTGATCAAGGGCGCCGACCACAAGGGTCTGCTCGAGATTGCCCGTGAGCTGACCCAGCTGTCCGGCCGGGCCCGAGAGGGCAAGCTCTCCCCCGGGGACATGAGCGGCTCCACCTTCACCATCTCCTCACTGGGCGGTATCGGCGGGACCAGCTTCACGCCGATCATCAATGCCCCCGAAGTGGCCATCCTGGGCGCCACGCGCTCGGCCATGAAGCCGGTCTGGGATGCCGCCTCCGGCTCGTTTTTGCCGCGGTTGATGCTCCCACTGTCGCTGTCCTACGACCACCGGGTCATCGATGGCGCCCTCGCCGCCCGGTTCACCAGCCACCTGGCTCGAGTGCTGTCCGATCTGCGACGGGCGCTGCTGTGAGCGAAGTCCGCGTCCCCAACATCGGGGACTTCACCGATGTACCGGTGATCGAGATCCACGTCGCTCCCGGGGACGAGGTCTCCGCCGAGGATCCGCTGGTCACCCTCGAGTCCGACAAGGCGACCATGGACATCCCGGCCCCGGCGGCCGGCAAGGTGGCCCAGCTACGGGTGTCAATCGGCGACCGAGTCTCCGAGGGCAGCGTGCTCTTGGTCATGGAGTCAAACGGCTCTGGCCCATCGGCCGGCCAGGCGGACCCCGGGCGCCAAGCGGCATCGGCCTCCGCCCCACCGTCACCGTCGGCCTCAGTCTCGCACGAGCCCGCGCCGCCAAGCAACGGGGGCGGAGCAGGCGGTGACCACGACGCCCAGGTGCTTGTGCTCGGCGCTGGGCCCGGGGGCTACACAGCCGCCTTCCGGGCCGCCGACCTCGGCCTGCGTACCGTGCTGGTTGAGCGTTATGAGCGCCTGGGCGGCGTCTGCCTGAACGTCGGGTGCATTCCTTCCAAGGCGCTGCTGCATGCCGCCCGCGTGGTGGCCGAGACCGAGGAGATGGCCGCCCACGGGATCTCGTTCGGCAAGCCGCGCGTCGATATCGGGAAGCTGATCGCCTGGAAGGAAGAGGTGGTGGAGAAGCTGACCGGCGGCTTGGTCACCCTGGCCAAGCAGCGCAAGGCCGAGGTGGTGCGCGGCGAGGGCCGATTTACCGGGCCCAACTCGCTTCGCGTCGGCGGGCGGGAGATCACCTTCGATCACTGCATCATCGCCGCTGGGTCCCAGGCAGCGTCGGTTCCCGGCCTGCCCGAGGATCCGCGGATCATCGACTCCACCGGGGCGCTCTCCCCAGCGTCCGTTCCGGGACGCTTGCTGGTCACCGGCGGCGGCATCATCGGCCTCGAGATGGCCTGCGTCTACGACGCCCTGGGCTCGCGGGTGACGGTGGTCGAAATGCTCGACCAGCTCATGACGGGCTGCGACGCGGACCTGGTCCGCCCGCTGGCCAAGCGAATCGGATCGCGTTACGAGGACGTCTTCACCGGCGCTCGCGTGGCTGGCGTCAAGGCGCAGAAGAACGGGCTCAAGGTGGAGATCGAAGGCGCCGGGTCACGACTCTTTGACCAGATCCTGGTTGCCGTGGGGCGCGTCCCCAATGGCGGATCCATCGGAGCCGACGCCGCCGGGGTGGACGTTGACGAGCGCGGGTTCATCCCCGTGGATGAGCAGATGCGCACGGGGGTGGCGCACATCTTCGCCATCGGCGACATCGTGGGCGCCCCCATGCTGGCCCACAAGGCCAGCCACGAGGGCAAGGTCGCGGCCGAGGTCATCGCCGGACATCACGTTGCCTTTGATCCACGGTCGATCCCGTCAGTCGCCTATACCGATCCTGAGGTGGCCTGGACAGGCCTGACCGAGACGGCCGCCCGGGCGGGCGAAGTGCCGTTCGAGAAGGCGGTCTTTCCCTGGGCAGCGTCAGGACGCGCACTGGCCCTCGGTCGCTCCGAGGGCTTGACCAAGCTGCTCGTCGAGCCTGAGTCCCAGCGCGTGTTGGGGTGCGGCATTGTCGGCGTGGGCGCCGGCGACCTCATCGCCGAGGCGGTTCATGCCCTGGAGATGGGCGCTGACGCCGAGGACCTGGCCCTCACCATTCACCCCCACCCGACACTGTCGGAGACGGTGGGCTTTGCCGCCGAGATGGCGGCCGGCACGATCACGGACCTGATCGTGCCGGCGCGCTCGCGGCGCTGAGCCGTGCTGCTCAGCGCCGCCGGACTCGGCGGATGACCAGCAGGGCGAGCGCCCCCAGGGCGATCAGCCTGGCCGGTCCCTGACGCTCGAGCGCTGCGCTGCTCGACGGCAGCGCGGTCGCGAGATCGCGTGACCTGGGCGCCGGCATGGCAAACTCCTCGGCCGCCAGGACGTCGTGGGGCTCCGGGATGCCGGTCGGATCGCCGGGGAGCGCGACCGGTCCACGGTGGTGCAGCACGGGGTCAAGCGCACCGACCGCAAACTCCTCGGCCGCCAACACGTCGTGGGCGGGCTCGTGGTGAAGTCGCGGATCGGAGTCGCCGACCGCGAACTCCTCGGCGGCCAGGATGTCGTGGGCCGATTCCTCTGCGGGCTTGGGGTTGCGTTCAGGCATGGCCCGATGTTCCCAGATCAGCCCGTGACCTGCACAGCCCACGATCAGTCCACCCCACCCTTCCCACCACAAAACTTCACCCTGATAATCTCAGTGCTCAAGACTGAGATCGTCTTTCGCGGGTGGTAGTATCACTTATCTGTTGTAAGCAACTAGCGAAAGTGAAGCTTTGATGAGTCGCCTTCTACTGGTCCCGCTGGACGACATTGTCGTCTTCCCGGGCATGTCGCTCACGCTGGCGATCGAAGCCGGTGATGAGGAGCGGGTTCTGCTGGTCCCCCGCCACGAGTCCGAATTCGCGGCCATCGGCACGGTCGCGGAGATCAGCGATCGCGTCCGTCTGCCCGGCGGCGCCCGAGCCGTATCCCTTGAGGGCCTGCACCGTGGCGTCGCCGGCGCCGCCCAGACACTCCCCGATGGCCGACTCTTCGTCGAGGTCGAGGAGCGACCCGACCCGGTCCCCGTCGACGGCAAGACCCGCAACCTAGAACGTGAGTACCGCGCCACGGTCGAGGAGATCCTCGAGCTCCGCGGCGATGAGGGCCGCGTGTCTGCCTTCCTGCGGTCGATCACCGACCCCGGGACCCTGGCTGACACCAGCGGCTACAGCCCCGACCTGAACTACGAGCAGAAGGTCAATCTGCTGCAGACGCTCGACGTAACCGAGCGCTTGGAGACCGCGCTGGGCTACCAGCGCGAGCGGCTGGCCGAGCTCCAGGTCCGCAAACGCATCCGCGAGGACGTCGAGTCCGGGGCCGAGAAGCAGCAGCGGGAGTACTTCCTGCGCAAGCAGATGGACTCGATCCGCAAGGAGCTCAACGAGGACGACGCCTCAGTGGTCGAGGAGTACCGGACCAAGATCGAAGAGGCCGAGATGCCCGAGCACGCTCGGGAACAGGCCGAAAAGGAGCTTGGTCGCCTGGAGCGCATGGGTGAGCAGTCGGCTGAGTCGAGCGTCATCCGTACCTACCTGGACTGGCTCATCGCCGTGCCCTGGAACAGCACCTCGGAGGAGAAGCTCGATCCTGAGCACGCCCGCGTCATCCTCGACGAGGACCACGCCGGCCTGGAGGACGTCAAGGACCGGATCGTCGAGTACATCGCCGTGCGCAAGCTGCGGACCGATCGCGGCATCACCGAGGACAAGCGCTCCGGCGCCATCCTCACCCTGATCGGCCCCCCCGGCACCGGTAAGACGTCGATCGGCGAGTCGATCGCCCGCGCCACGGGACGGAAGTTCGTCCGCATGTCGCTGGGCGGTGTGCACGACGAGGCGGAGATCCGGGGTCATCGGCGCACCTACATCGGCGCCCTTCCGGGCCGTCTGGTGCGCGCGCTGCGCGACGCCGGAACGCTGAACCCGGTGATCATGCTCGACGAGGTCGACAAGGTCGGCGCCGACTGGCGCGGCGACCCAAGCGCGGCCCTGCTCGAGGTGCTCGACCCGGCCCAGAACCATTCGTTCCACGATCACTATCTGGACCTCGAGCTCGACCTGAGCGGAGTCATGTTCATCGCCACCGCCAACGTGGCCGACACGATCCCCGGGCCGCTGCTCGACCGCATGGAGGTCATCCGGTTCGACGGCTACACCACCTCCGAGAAGGTGGTGATCGCCCGCGGCTACCTGTGGCCGCGCCAGCTGGAGCGAAACGGGCTACGAGACGAAGAGGTCGCGATCGGCGACGAGCTCCTGCAGACGGTGACCACCGAGTACACGCGCGAGGCCGGCGTTCGCCAGCTCGAGCGTGACCTGGGGACGCTCCTCCGCAAGACCGCAACCAAGATCGCCTCGGGACAGGTTGCCGCTCCGGTGGTGGTCGATCTCGACTTGGTCCGTGACGCGCTCGGCCGCCAGCGCCACTTCCAGGAGTCGGCCATCCGCACCGCGGTACCGGGTGTGGCCACGGGCCTGGCGGTGACCGGTGCCGGTGGAGACGTGCTGTTCGTCGAGGCGACCGCCATGCCCGGCAAGCCCGGGCTGACGCTGACCGGCCAGCTCGGTGACGTGATGAAGGAGTCGGCCCAGATCGCCCTCTCCTACGTGCGCGGCCACGCTGGCGACCTCGGTGTTGAGAGCACCCTGTTCGAGGAGCGCTCGTTCCATGTTCACGTTCCCGCCGGGGCCATCCCCAAGGATGGTCCAAGCGCCGGCGTGACCATGGTCACGGCTCTCACCTCCCTGCTCAGCGGCCGTCCGGTCAAGCACACGGTGGCAATGACCGGAGAGGTCACGCTGCAGGGCCGCGTGCTGCCGATCGGTGGCGTCAAGCAGAAGGTGTTGGCCGCTCACGCAACCGGCCTCACCGACGTTGTCCTCCCCGAGCGCAATCGTGGAGACCTCGACGACGTGCCCCAGGAGGTCCGGGACGAGATGCAGTTCCACTTCGCGATGACCATCGACGAGGTGCTGTCCGTCGCCCTGGAGCCGGCTGCCCAGCCCGCCGCGGCCTAATCAGTCAGTGCTGCCTACCCCGCCGTTTCGTGAACACACGGACGGCGGGGTAAGGTGAGCTGTATGAGCACAATCACCGCCTCCGAAGAACAAAGAGTAGTCGAGCAGGTCCCCAAGCAGCTTTACATCGGCGGCCAGTGGCGCGACGGCGCCAAGGGCACCCTCACCGTCGAGGATCCCTCCACCCAGGAGCCCCTCGCCGAGGTCGCCGACGCCTCCGTCGAGGACGCCAAGGCCGCGCTTGATGCGGCTGTCGATGCCGGGGCCGAGTTCGCGGCCATGGCCCCCCGCGAGCGCGGGGAGATTCTCCGTCGCGCCTTCGAGACCATTATCGAGCGGGCCGACGAGCTGGCCCTGATCATGACCCTAGAGATGGGCAAGCCCGTGGCCGAGTCCAAGGCCGAGATCACCTACGCGGCCGAGTTCTTCCGCTGGTTCTCAGAGGAGGCCGTGCGGATCGACGGCCGTTACCAGGTGTCGGCCAACGGCCGGGGCCGCGTGCTGACCATGAAGCAGCCCGTCGGGCCATGCCTGATGATCACGCCCTGGAACTTTCCCCTGGCCATGGGCACGCGCAAGCTCGGCCCCGCCATCGCCGCGGGCTGCACGATGGTGGTCAAGCCCGCCCAGCAGACGCCGCTCTCGATGCTCGCGCTGGCCAAGATCCTCGAGCAGGCCGGCCTGCCCGGTGGCGTCCTGAACCTGATCACCGCGTCGTCCTCGAGCGAGACCACGGGACCGCTGATCGCCGATCAGCGCCTGCGCAAGCTCTCGTTCACCGGTTCCACCGAGGTGGGGCGCAAGCTGATGGCCCAGGCTTCCGACACGCTGCTCAGACTTTCAATGGAGTTGGGTGGCAATGCGCCCTTCCTGGTCTTCGAGGACGCCGACCTCGACGCCGCCGTGCAGGGCGCAATGCTGGCCAAGATGCGCAACATGGGCGAGGCCTGCACCTCGGCCAATCGCTTCCACGTCGCCGACGCGGTGGCGGACGAGTTCGCCTCCAAGCTGACCGCCAAGATGGGGTCCTTGAAGCTCGGCCGCGGGGTCAACGAGGGCGTCGACGTCGGTCCGCTGATCGACGCCGACCAGCGCGACAAGGTTTCCGAGCTCGTTCAGGACGCCATCAGCCGCGGAGCGACCGCCGTGGTCGGCGGCCAGGCGCGTGAGGGCGCCGGCTACTTCTACAACCCCACTGTGCTGACCGACATCCCCGAGGATGCGAAGCTCCTGAACGAGGAGATCTTCGGGCCGGTGGCCCCGGTCAAGGGCTTCATGGACGAGGACGAGGCCGTGGCCGCGGCCAACGACACCGAGTACGGCCTCGTGGCCTACGTCTTCACCAACGACCTCAAGCGCGCCCTGCGCGTCTGCGAGGGTCTCGAGACCGGGATGATCGGCCTCAACCAGGGCATCGTCTCCAACGCCTCCGCCCCCTTCGGCGGCATCAAGCAATCCGGCTTCGGCCGGGAGGGTGGCTACGAAGGGATCGAGGAGTACCTGGAGACGAAGTACGTGGCCATCAACCTGTAGCTCCGCCGACGCGAATGGCCTGCGCGACCGGGTGACGGCGAGCGTCGTCAAGCTTTTTCTGGAGCAGGCGCGTCACCTGCTCGGCCGGGACGGGTCGACTCAGCAAATAGCCCTGGCAGAGCGAGCAACCCCGCTTGATCAAGAACTTCAGCTGATCTTCGGTCTCCACGCCTTCGGCCACCACGTCGCAGCCACACGCGTCAGCCAGCTGAAGGATGGCGGTGATGATTGCCGCCGCGTGTGTGTCGGCAGGGATCGGAGCCAGAAACGACCGGTCGATCTTGATCACATCGATGGGCAGCCGCAATAGTCGCGAGAGGGTTGAGTAGCCAGCTCCGAAATCGTCAAGCGCCAGCGCGAAGCCGAAGGCCCGAAGCTGCTGCAGCACCGGACCCATACGGTCCGCCTCAAGGGTCCATGCCGACTCGGTGAGCTCGAGCACGAACTGCGCCGGATTGAGCCCGTGGCGCATGACCTCGGCGTGGAAGGCTGCGGCGAGGCCGGGCCGACGCAACTGACGGGGAGAGACGTTGAGGCCCAGCTGCGGACGGAGGCCCGCCGCGCGCCACGCCACCGCCTGCGCGCAGAGCGCCGAGAGCACGAAGTCTCCCAGCTCCTCAATGAGACCGGTCTGCTCGGCCACGGGCAGAAACGCTCCCGGAAGCACAAGCTCGCCGCTGGGCTTTTGCCAGCGGATGAGCGCCTCCACCCCCATGATGCGCGCATCGCCGGCCCGGAAGATGGGCTGATAGTGAAGCTCCAGCTCGCCTTCGACCAGGGCACGGCGCAGGGCGGCTGATTTGGACAGCGACTCGAGCGGATCGCGGGTCTGAGCGAGATCGAAGGCCAACATGCCCGAGCCCGCGGACTTCGCCTGGTACATGGCCGCGTCGGCGTGCCGGTGCAGGGTGTCGCCGTCGAGAGCATCGCAGGGATAGATGCTCACGCCGGCACTTACCTCGATGTGAAAGACAGCGTCCGCGACATTGAACGGAGACGCTAACGCCGCCGTGATGCGCTCAAAAACCTGAGCGGCGATGTCTAGGGCGACCTCACTGAGCCGTCCCTCCTCGGCCTAGATATCCGGGATCATGATCAAGAACTCATCCCCGCCGTAACGGGCCAGCAGGTCCTCGGCGCGAATCGCTTCGTCCAGCCGACGGGTGACTTCACACAACAGCCGATCGCCACCATCGTGGCCAAGGCTGTCGTTGACCAACTTGAAATCGTTGACGTCGAGGCAGATCAACGCCACCGCCAAGGACTTACGGCGAGCGCGGGCGAGTGCTGCGCAGAGGAGCTCCTCCAGTAGCGAACGGTTGGCCAGGCCTGTGAGTCGGTCCCGGAAGGCCAGCTCTCGAAGCTCTCCCTCGAGGAGCTTGCGTTTCTGCACGTCGGCGTTGAGCAGGGCCGCCATCCGCTCTGACTCACTGCGAGCGGCACGGTGCCTTGCTCCCTCTTTCTTGAGGCTTTTGAACAGAGCGGCAGAGACGACCGCGATCATGATGAAGAAGGCCAGCCGTAGCAGCCAATCGCTCGGGTTCTGGGCTGTCGCCCGCGCGACGTCGGCAGCCGTAAACGGACCGCTCAGAAGGCCACCCAGCACCGCAGTCAAGAGGGCGCCAACGAGGCCGAACCGACGTGCAGCCAGCAGGATTGGCACGAGTGACCAGAGCGGCGGCACGTGATCAGCACCACCGGCCAGCTGCGTCAGCAGCCAGCAAGCGCCAAGGGCGACACCGAGCGCCAAGACCGCGACCAGCCGGCTGCGCAGCAGCCGAGCGAGGAGCCCGCTGCTCGGGACGGTTACCGCGGGCGAGAAAGCGTTGAGAATGGGACGATCCGTTGGCGACCGCCGGTCAGGGAAACCGGCGTGGTTAGGGACGTATCGACCGGCTAAACTGAGCGACTTGAGCAGCTTCCGTCGGCGAAGGCCCGTCAGGCCTGAGCCGCGCG
>JBDTEE010000172.1:0-13547 GCA_039922645.1 Solirubrobacteraceae bacterium
CTGCTGGACCAAGCACGGCAGCGCGGGCTGCCTGTTCCAGCACGCCTACTGGGAGGCGGTTCGCGAGGGAATCTTCGCCGACGCCGGCCGCCCCGGCGACTGGATCGGAAACTTCGTCGGCCCGCACGACTACGGGATCGTGATCCAGGCGATCGAGTCCTTCGATCGGCTGGCGCGATCCACTTACTCCGACATCGAGCCGCGCGCACTGCTGCCCGACCGGGCACGCGTCATGCAGTCGGAATGGAACACCGCAGTCGCGCAGCTGCTGGTGGAGACACTCGGCGAAAGGTCAGCCGAGCCACTGAAGGAAACGCACCAGGTGCACGCGAGCGTGTAGCTCCGCTTCCACCACAAGCCCAGCCCGAACCGAGGAGCGCTGAAAGTGAGCCCAGAAGGTGGAGTTGCCGAAACGCATCATGAGGGAATGCTGCCGGTCGTCGAGAGCGTAGACGTCACCGACCGCAAGGACATCCACAAGCTTCGGCCCGGAGCCGTCGGCCTGGTCGGAGTGCTGTTTTTGACGGTGACGGGCTCCGCGCCGATCTCGGCGATGCTGTTCAACACGCCGATCGCGGTGGGCTACGGGAACGGCATCGGAGCGCCTGCCGGCTTCATCTTCGCGGCGGTGGTGCTGGTGATCTTCGGCGTGGCCTACGTCGCCATGGCCCGCAAGGTGACGACGGCGGGCGGCTTCTACAGCTTCATCAGCCACGGCCTGGGCCGCGAGCTGGGGATGGCCAGCGGATTTGCGATGGTCGTCGCCTACAGCGTGTTCGAGGTCTCGCTGGTCGGGGGGTTCGCGTACTTCGCGCAGCTCAAGGCCCAGCGTTACGGCGTGAACATCCAGTGGTACTGGTTCGGATTCGCGATGATCGCCCTGATCTCGATACTGGCGTACTTCGAAGTCCGCATCTCGGCTCGGGTGCTGGGCGTCACCCTGCTGTGCGAGATCGTCACCCTGCTCGCCTTTGACCTGGTCATATTCACCAATGCCAGCGGCAACGTCTCCCTGAGCGCGATCAACCCGGTCAACGCCTTCAAGGGGCTCCCGGCCGGCAAGGCCGGGGGAGCCGCATTCGCTGCCGGCGCCGCCGGGATCGGGATCTTCTTCGCCTTCTGGTCCTGGGTGGGCTGGGAGATGGCGCCCAACTACGGCGAGGAGTCCAAGAACCCCAAGAAGAACGTGCCCCGCGCGCTGTATATCTCGGTCGTCGGGCTGGGAATCTTCTACGCGTTGACATCGTGGGCAGGACTCAGCGGCTATCGCTCGGTCGGAGCCGCCGCGGTCGTGGCTCAGAACAACTCCGCCAACTTCTACTTCCTCCCCGCGCTGCACTACGGGGACCTGTTCCTCAAGGACTGCCTGAGCTGGTTCATCATCACCGGCTCGTTCGCCTGCGGGATGGCCTTCCACAACACGACTGCGCGCTACATGTACTCGCTCGGCCGGGAGGGCGTGCTGCCGCGAGCGCTCGGCCGCACCCACCCCAAGCACGCCAGCGCGCACATCGCGTCCACAACCCAGTCCGTGATCGCCGCGACGATCCTGCTCGCCTTCGCTCTGTTCGCGGTCGTCAATCCCAAGCTGGGAGCCGGGGATTCCGTCGGCTACATCCAGGTCTACGGGCTGATGGCGGTAATGGGCGTGGTCTCGATCCTCGCCATCCAGGCGCTGGTGTCACTGGCGGTCTTCAACTACTTCCGCACGCACCACAAGGCCGACCATCACTGGTGGACGACGATCACCGCCCCGTTGATCGCGGCGGTCAGCCAGGCGGTGGTCCTCTATCTGGCGATCAAGAACCTGAACTTCCTCGGCTCTGGCTACAGCTACGCCAAGTGGCTGTGCTTGGGAGATCTCGCCGTCTTCCTCGGTGGGCTCGGCTACGCGTTCTACCTCAAATCCAACAATCGCGCCAAGTACGAGACCATCGGCCGCATGATCAACCAGGGGCTCGATCACGTGTGAGCACCATTAGCGGCAAGCCGTGCCGGGGGCGGACAGACTGAGATGTCCGCCTTCGGCGTCAAGCGAAGAACGGAGGCCAGGGTCTTTCAGGAAGGACTGGAGACCTGCCGGGAATACTTCGCCACGGGCACGATCACCGTGGGATCGTCATCGCTACAACCGGGCGAGACGGGAGCGATCGACCCTGGTCATCCGCAGTCGGAAGAGGTGTTCTTCGTCTCGCAGGGTCGCGTACGTCTGCGCGATCCCTCCAGCGACGCGTTCGTCGACCTGGACGAGGGGGACGCCGCGCTCATACCCGAGGGCGTGCCCCACGAGCTGACGAACATCGGGCAGACGCTGGCGCTGGTGACCTGGAGCGCAGCTCCAAGCCCAGCCTGAAGGATGGAGCTGCTACTCGCCGCCGACCTCGGCACGACCGCGATCAAGGCCGTGGTGAGCGGAGCCGGTGGGGCCGTGGTCGCCGAGGCCTCCCAGGAGGTCGCGCTGCAGTATCCCGAGCCGGGCTTCGTCGAACTGCCGCTTGACGCCTACTGGGCGGCGTTTGTGGGCGCGGTTCGCCGCTGCACCACCGAGCTGGGGCAGGACGCCTCGCAGATCGGAGCGATCGGGCTGTCCGTCCAGGGCGAGACGCTGGTTCCCTGCGGCCCCGACGGTTCGCCGTTGATGAACGCGATCTCCTGGCTGGACAACCGCGCCGCGGAGGAGGCGCGAAGCCTGCGCAACGAGTTCGGTGACGACGAGTGTTACGCCCGCACCGGCCAGGTCAGCTTCGTCCCCACCTGGCCCGCGGCCAAGCTGCTGTGGCTGCGCCGGCACCGTCCGGAGGTGTTCCGGGCGACCGCGACCTTCGCCCTGCTGGAGGATTTCTTCCTTCACCGCCTGACGGGAAGCTTTGCCTGCGAGCCGTCCCTGACCTGCTCCACCGCCTACTGGGACATCACCGGGCAGAAGTGGTGGGATGAGATGCTCGGCTTCCTGGGCGTGTCCCCTTCGCAGCTTCCGCCGGTTCGCCAGAGCGGCGAGCTGCTGGAGCCGCTCCACGGGCACGTCGCCGACGAGCTCGGGCTGCCGCGATCCGCGGCCGTCTGCGTCGGGGCGCTGGACCAGGCGTGCGCCGCGCTGGGCGCCGGGAACATCTCGCAGGGCACGGTGTCTGAGAACACGGGCGCGGCGCTGGCGATCTGCGCCACCGTCGATGCCCCCACGTTTGACCGCAAGCGGCGGATGCCGCTGCACGTGCACGCCGTCCCCGGGAAGTACATGCTCCACACCTTCTCGAGCGGTGGCGTGGTGCTGCGCTGGTTTCGGGACACCTTCTGCCGCGAGGAGATGGCGGTGGCCGAGCGCCTGGGAGCCGACCCCTACACCTTGCTCGGGCGCCAGGCCGAGATGGTGGCGCCCGGTTGCGAGGGGCTGACCATGCTTCCCCATCTCCAGGGGGCGATGGCTCCCGAGGACAACCCCGACGCCACCGGAGTGTTCTACGGGGTCACGCTCCGGCACGCCAAGCCGCATTTCGTGCGCAGCATCATGGAGGCGATCGGCTGCGCCGTGCGCCGCAACCTCGAGGTGATCGAGGACATGGGCATCGAGGTGGCCGAGCTGCGCAGCACCGGAGGTGCCGCCCGCAGCGCCCTGTGGTGTCAGATCAAGAGCGATCTCACCAATCGCCCCCTGCGAACCTTGCGCAGCTCCCAGGCGGGCTGCATCGGGGCGGCGGCGCTGGCGGGGGTCGGTTCAGGACTGTTCGCCGACACCGAGGATGCCGTGCGGCGGCTGGTGCGCGACGATCGCGTCTATCACCCCGACGCGTCGACCGCCCCGGCCTACGACGCGGCCTACGATCGCTACACCGGCCTCTACGAGAGCCTCGTCCCGTGCTTCTCGGCCGACTCCAGGGTGTCCCCGGACTGACGCCGATCTCCAAGCGCGGCGCTGAACGCGGCCAGCGCGCGGGCATCATCGGTCTCGGCCTCGCCGGCGTGCTCGGCCACGATCCGGGCGCCCCAGGCCTGCACCTCTGACCGGGTGCGAGCTTCACTCCAGCCCAGCGTCTCGGCCATCAGCGCCGCGGCCGGCCCGGCTGCGGCCAGGCCCCGATCGGGAGCGGTGAGGGCCAGGCGGGTGCGGCGCGCGAGCACGTCCTCGAGTCGCAGCGCCCCCTCGTGGGTACAGGCGTGGATCACCTCGGCCCCCAGGTAGCGGCCGGCGCCCGGCAGCGCCTCGCCCAGCTCGGACCGCGCCGCGATCAGCGCGACCAGCTCCTGCACCCGGTCGCCGTGGCGCTCGATCAGCGCGTCGATCGCCGACGCGGGGATGCCGGCGCGCGCGGCCAGCGCGGCCTGATCCCGGCGGGCGGCGGCCAGGCCGTCGGCGCCGAGCAGCGGCACATCCTGGGTCACCGAGGTGCCGCCCACGCCCAGCGCCCGCACCGCCCCGTCGACCAGCCGCGCGGCCATCACGCGGTAGGTCGTGTACTTGCCGCCGGCGATCGTCGTCAGCCCGGGCAGGGGCGACTCGAGCACGTCTCGGCGGCTCAGCCGCGTGGTGTCGCCGGCCGCGCCTCCGGACAGCAGCGGGCGCAGTCCCGCCGTCACGCCGTGGATGTCCTCGCGCGCGAGCGGCTGTGCCAGCAGGGCGTTGGCCTTGGCCAGCAGGTAGTCGATGTCGGCCCGGGTCGCGACCGGCTCATCGGGCGCGTGGCTCCACTCCGTGTCGGTGTCCCCGATCAGCCATCCCCCGCCCCAGGGGATGATGAACAGCACGCTCTTCTCAGTCCGGGCGAGCACCCCGGTCGGCATCGGGATCCGGTCGGCGGCGACGAAGATGTGGATCCCCTTGGACGGAACCAGCCGCCAGGACGACTCGCCGCCCGCGAGCGCGCGGAGCTGGTCGGTCCAGACGCCGGCGGCGGTGGCGACGTGGCGGGCGCGCGCCACCAGCGGCTCGCCGGTCTCCTCGTCGACGGCGGTCACGCCGGTCACCCGGCCGTCGCCGACATCAAAGCCACTCACCCGGACGCGGGTGGCGATGTGGGCCCCGTGAGCCGCCGCCGTGCGGGCGACGATCGCCACCATGCGCGCGTCGTCCTCGGCGGCGTCGTGGAACTGGAGCGCGCCGCGCAGGGCGTCGTCACGCAGAGCGGGAGCGACGGCGAGCGCGCCGCGGCGGCTCAGGTGGCGGTGACGGGCAACCGAGCGCGCGCCGCCGATGGTGTCGTAGAGGACGAGCCCGGCGCCGATGTAGGCCCGTTCCCAGGCGCGCCCGCGCAGCGGCCACAGGAACGGCACCGGGGCGACGAGGTGCGGGGCGAGCCGGGTGAGCAGCAGTTCGCGCTCGCGCAGGGCCTCGCGGACCAGGCCGATGTCGCCCATCTCGAGGTAGCGCAGGCCGCCGTGGATGAGCTTGCTGGAGGCGCTCGAGGTGCCGGAAGCCAGGTCGCGCGCCTCGACGAGACCCACCTTCAGCCCTCGGGTGGCGGCGTCGAGCGCGGCGCCCGCGCCGGTGATTCCGCCGCCGACCACGATCAGATCCAGATCCCCGGAGCGCAGTGCGTCCAGCGCACGGCGCCGGCTGCCCACTGAGAGCGCTCCGTCGCTGCCGGGCGTCACTGGTGCCAGACGTCCGTGTCGGCGCGGCGGGTCACTGGTGCCAGACGTCCATGTGGTCTTTATGGGTCGACAAATAGGCCCCGGGGCGGAAGTGGTGGTCGTAGAAGTCGAGGTCGAGGTGCTGGGCCTGGAGGAAGTTCATGACCCAGACGCTGGGCACGGTTCCGGGGAACTTCCCCCAGGTGTCGAGCGTGTACTGGCACTGGAGGGTCACGCACGACTGAAAGCGCTCGTCGTGTCGCTGTGCGGAGGCGCGGATCGCCCTCGACTCCCGCCACGGCCCGGGGGTGTCGGGGTGGTAGGGGCCACCGGGCCCGAACTTGCGCTGCAAGAAGGCCGCCACCGCGGCGGCCATGGTGGGGAAGTGCGGGGGGCAGAAGGCGTGAAAGGTGCCGTCGGTGCGGCCGGTGGGGTTGGGTGTGCCCCAGCGCGGGTCGGTGTCGTAGCGAAAGCCCAGGCCGGGCACCGCGGGGTCGCCCGAGGCGCCCAGCAGCGCCATGTGCTCAATGCCGTCAAACGACCACCCGCCCAGGCCCATGGCCTGCAGCAGCAGGGCGCCGTTGTAGCTGGAGGTCATGAGCTCCGCGGTGGCCTCGGTCAGCGAGTACTGCTCGACGAACGACAGCGGGATCGGCTCGGCGATCTCGACCAGGTCAGAGAACTCCTCCAGGCCGGGGATCGGCTGCTGGTTGATGTCGTCGTAGAGGCAGTAGCCGTTCTGGGTGAAGAAGCAGATGTTGGCGATGTGGTGCTGGGCGATGTCGGCGATCGGGATCGCCAGCAGCGAGCCGGGCTCGTTGGCGATCCAGGTGTTGTGGCCCTCCAGGAAGGGCTCCTCGCGCGGGAGGTGCAGGCGCTGGTCAGACAGCTTGACCACGCGGTCACGGTGACGCTCGAGCATCAGCTCGGCGGTCACCTCCTCCTCGGCGGGATCCACCAGCGCGCCCGCGTCGCGGGTGGGCAGGAAGTAGAGGCCCGAGTCGTCGGTGTAGAACAGCTCCGAGGTGTGAAAGCCCGCCGCCGACGGGATCGTGCGGCCGGCGGCGGCGGCGTTGTAGTTGGCCAGCGCCGGGGCGTAGCGGGCATGGCGGGTGATGCCGAAGTGCCATCCGGTGGTGCCGGTCATGACCGCCAAGATCAGCAGCGTCTCGAGCTCTGACAGCGGCACGTGGGGATGCGCCGAACGGAAGGCGAGCGGGCCGTCGGGAATCTCGCCGCCCATCGGAAAGCGCCGCGAGCGGCGGCCGAAGAGCGCGTCGAGCAGGGGGAACTTGGCGAGTTGCGCGAGCGCGTCACGCTCGCCGGCGGAGAGCTCCAGCGGTCGGGTCGGGGCCATGGCGCCAGTGTCGCAGAGCGGCGCGCTTGCTTTCGCCCGAGACGCCTGCTCGCAGGGCGCTCTGGGAGCGTCCAGCGCAGGAGTTCTGCCCGGCCGCCGAGACCCAGCGGTCGATCCAGGCCAGGGCGTTGATCACAGACGTGAAGGATGCTGATCTCATCAGGCGAAATCAGTTCCCGACACTAGCGCTTCGGTCAAAAGGGAAGGGATGAACACCTCGTCCAGTGACGTGTGCGTGATCGGCGACGGGATCATCGGCCTGGCCACCGCCGCGGCGCTCCGTGAGTGGGGCGTCGATGTGACCTGCCTGGAGCGCGCGCAACCGGGCCAGGGACAGTCGGCCCGACGCACTCGCCAGTTCCGCCATCTGCACGCCACGCCGGAGCTGATCGGGCTCGCGGTGCGCGCGCGTCAAGGCTGGCTCCGGTCACCACCTATCCGGCCGTCGCGGATCTGGCCACCGAGGTGCCCGCGGGGGTGCAGTTCGCACCGGTGATCGCAGAACAGCTGGCGACGCTCAGTACAGCTCCAGGTACTCCTGGGTCTCCCAGTCGGTGACGTGGTCGGCGAAGCGCTGCAGCTCGTAGCGGCGCATCACCGTGTAGGCCCGGACGAACTCGTCCCCGAGCAGCTCGACGATCTTCTCGTCGCGCTCGAGCGCCGACAGAGACTGCTCGACATTGATCGGGAGCTTGCGCTTAGAGTCGTCCTCCTCGGCCGGCTGCCTCGCCGGGGGCTCGAGCTCGAGCTCGTCGATGATGCCGAGAACCCCCGCGCCCAGCAGCGCGGCGGACGCCAGGTAGGGGTTCGAGAGCCCGGTGGGGGCTCGGTTCTCGATGTGTCTGCTCTTGGCGGCGCCGCCCTTGACCCGGACCAGCGCGGTCCGGTCCTCCAGACCCCAGGAGACGTTGGTGGGGCTGAAGGTGTGGGTGCGGCGGCGCTTGAGGCAGTTCACCGTGGGTGCCAGAAGCGTGTAGATCGAGCCGGCGTGGCGCAGCTGGCCGGCCACGAAGCTCTGACCCACCGGCGACAGTCCCCACTCGTCATCGGGATCGGCGAGCGCGTTCTCGCCCGAGTCCCGGTACAGGAGACCGATGTGGTTATGGGCGCCGCAGCCCGCCGAATCCGCGAACGGCTTTGACATGAAGCTCGCTAGCAGACCCTCCTGATGGGCCAGCTCCTTGGCGGCGGTCTTGAAGCTGAACGCCGTGTCGGGACCGGTCATACCGGCGCTGGGGCCGAACACGATCTCCCACTGCGAGCCGGCGTACTCGCAGTTAGCGGTGATGACGTCGATCCCGAACGCCCGGGTCTCATTGACGATCCGCTCGATCGCCGGCACCCAGGTGTTCCGGACCGTGTTAAAGATGTGGTAGCCGTCGAACAGCGGCTGCCTGGTCTCGCGGTCCAGCAGGTAGAACTCGGGCTCGATTCCGATCAGCGGCTCGTAACCCAGCTGCTGACAGCGTTCGAGCGCGCGCCGGAAGACCTGACGGGGCGCCGCGCCGAGCGGCCGGCCGTCGTCCCAGTAGGTATCGCAGATCATGCGCCCGGTGTCCTGGGCCCAGGGAATGATCGCCGCCGTGGTGGGGTCGGGTTTGAGCCGCTGATCGGCGTATCCGATCTCCTCGTTGTAGAGCGTTCCCGGCACCACGTCCGAGCGGCTGTCGAGCACGACCGTGCCGCCGTACATGTTGAGCCCCTCCTCGGAGTAACGGGCGGCATGCTCGATCGGCACCAGCTTCGAGCGGCTGGTCCCGTGCATGTCCGGCAGCTCGAAGCGGACGTTGCGGATGCCCTGCTCGCGCCAGCGGCTGAGCACATCCTCGACGTCGAGCGCTCGCTCCTCGGCTGTCGTCATTACCACTACCTCCTGGTTCCGTTGTCCCAGAGGCCGATCTGCAGCCCGAGCTCGTGTCCGAGCTCGCGCATGGTGGCGTCCTGCTCGCGCGCCACCACCGCCAGCACGCCGCCGCGGCGGCCGTCGCCGCGCATCAGCGCCGCCGCGACCGCGGCCGGGGGCTGAAGGTGATGACCCGTCCAGCCCAGCGAAGGGTAGGAGTCGCACACCAGCACGAGCGCGCCCGCCCGTCCGCGCACGAGCTGCACGAGCTCGACGAAATGGCCCGTGTCCCACTCCGCCGGTGGTGGATCGGGTACGTCATGACCCTCCAGCACCGCCAGCAGCAGCTCCAGCGGCGGCCGGCTGCTCCACAGCACGCCGGTGCGGATGTTGGCGATCAGCCGGGCGCCGGTCGCGGCCTGGAGCAGCCGCTCCACCGTCTCCGCGCTCCACTCGCCGTTCAGCCCGACGCACGACAGTCGCCCCGCTGAGAGCTCGTGCACGGCGTGCGCCAGCCCTCCGGCCCCGGTGCCCGACCGCTCGGGCTTGCCGCGCGTCAGCTCGTAGCGGTAGTCGCGGCGGTTGGCCGCCCCCGGCGGCACTTGCGGACCCAGCTCGGTGACCGGCAGCACCGTGGCGGCGTGCCGGGCGACCAGATCCTGATCCAGCGGTGCGCCCTCCCAATCGGTCACGCCCGCGGCCCGCAGCACGCGCGCGACGTGAAACGGCCCGCACAGGTTGTCCTTCTGCTGCGCGCCCGGCTGCCACCCCGCGTCGTCGCCGCCGAGGTCGGGGGCGTCGCGCGGTTCGGTATCAGCTGGCGATGGCGTCAACACTTGAACCGTATCGCTGGGCGGCATCCCGCAGGGCGGCGAACAGCTGGCTACGCTCGTCGGCCTCGGGGTGCCATTGGACCCCGAGGACCCAGCGCCCGTCGGCGGTCTCGATCGCCTCGATCAGACCATCGGCAGCGCGGCCTGAGACCACCAGCCCCTCGCCGAGCTCGCGTACGGCCTGATGGTGATGACAGCGGGCGATGTGGATCTCCTCGCCGGCGGCGCGGGCGGCCAGTGACCCCGGCTCCAGCACGACCTCGTGCTCGGTGCCGTCAAAGGTGCCGATCACCGTGCGGTGGGAATTGCCGCCGTCGTCGCCGACCAGGTTCTGCTCCAGCGTGCCGCCGAGGGCGACGTTGAGGATCTGCATGCCGCGGCAGATGCCCAGCACCGGCAGCTCGCGCTCCAGCGCGCCACGCAGCAGCGCGAGCTCGAACTCGTCGCGATCGGGGTAGATGGCCTCGGTGGCCGGCTCGAGCTGGGCGCCGTAGTTCGCCGGATCGACGTCGGCGCCGCCGATCAGCAGCAGCCCCTCGATCCGCTCCAGCAGCTGCACCGGGGCGCGGGTGTCCACGGGAAGCAGCACCGCGAACGCGCCCGATCGCTGTACGGAGGCCACGTAGGTGTCGGCGACGAGATGCGCGTCCTGGTCCCAGAACGCCCAGCGGGCACGCTCGCGCACCGCGCAGATCCCGATCACCGGCTCAGACAGCACGTTCGTAGCGTTCCCGTTCCCAATCGCTCACCGCTTCGCGCCAGGCGCTCAGCTCCCAGGCGCGTGAGGTCCGGTAGTAGTCACAGAATCCATCGCCCAGCGTGCGGCGGAACCCGGGGTCGGCGTCAAAGGCCTGCAACGCGCTCTCCAGCGAGCCCGGCAGCGCCGGCAGGTCCTCGCGCACCGACGCGTCACCCTCGATCGGGGGTGGCGGCGTGGCCCGGCGCCGGATTCCGTCAACCGCCGAGGCGGCCAGCGAGGCAAGCGCGAGGTACGGATTGGCGTCGGCTCCGGGCCGGCGGCACTCGATCCGCCAGCGGTCGGGGGCGCCGCGGATCGCCCGGACCGCGCAGGAGCGATTCTCCAGACCCCAGCTGGCGTTGACCGGGGCAAACCAGCCCGGCACCAGCCGCTTGTAGGAGTTGATCGTCGGGTTGAGCATCAGCGATGCCGCCGGGAGATGGTCAAGGACACCGGCGATCGCGCCGCTGAACGGCTCGGGGAGGGCGTCGCTCGTGCCGTCGGGACCGAAGGCGTTGGCGCCGTCGCTCCAGCACGAGAGATGGACGTGGCCGCTGGAGCCCTCCTGCCCCGGCTCGGTCTTGGCCAAAAAGCTGGCGTGCAGGCCCAGCGACCTGGCCACCTCCTTGACCGCCAGCTTGACGAACACCGCGTCGTCGGCGGCACGCAGGCCCTCGCGAGCGGCGATGTTCAGCTCCAGCAGGCCGGGGCCGGCCTCGGTGTGGATCGCCGACAGCTCCACGCCGAGCCCTTCCAGCGCGGGCACGAGCCGGGCCGCGAACTGCTCGAAGCCGGCGACCTCGCTGAGGCTGTAGCTCAGCCCGCTCGACAGCGGCTTGTCCTGGGAGTCGCGCAGGCGGATCTCGTACTCGAACGCCGCCAGCGTCTCGTATCCCTCCGCCGTCATCTGCTCGAGCACCCCGCGCAGGGCCTCGCGCGAGGACAGCTCGCAGGGGCTGCCGTCCGGCCACACCGGGGTGCAAAGGCATATCCGCCACCCCGGCAGCCAGGACAGCTCTCGCAGGGTCGAGGGGTCGGGATGCACGACGAGGTCGCCGGCGCCCGAGCGGATACCAAACCGCTCGTAGGTGGTGATCGGCGTGTCGGTGGGGTCGAGCGCGAGCAGCAGGTCGGTCATCACCGCGCCGCCGGCCACGGCCGCCTCGAACGCCGCCGGGCGCAGCGCCTTGCCCCGGACCGAACCGTGCATGTCGGGCATCCCCAGCAGCACGAACTCGTTGCGAGGATGCGAATCGGCGTCGACCGCAGCCGCCGCCAGCAGCTCGGAGGGGGAGAGCTCAGTCACGCGAGCGCCCGCTTGATCTCGAGCTCGACGTCGGCCACCGTGTCCGCGAAGCGCTGCACCATCTCGCCCAGCTCCTGATCGGTGGCGACGAACCCCGGGGCGAGCAGGGTCTGGTCTCCGGTGTAGCCGTCGGCGGTCGAATGCGTCGAGGTCACCAGCAGCCCGTGCTCGAACGCCTTCTGGTCGACCAGGGACGCGGCGTGGAGCTCATCGGGCAGCAGCGACTCGCCATCGCGGGGGTCGATCAGCTCCACGCCGAGCAAAAAGCCGCGCCCGCGCACCTCCTTGACGATCTCCGAGCCCGACAGCGCCTGCTCGAGCTCCTCGCGCAGTGACGGCCCGCGCTCCCGCACGCGCTGCACCAGTCCGCGCTGCACAAGCGTGTCCAGGACCGCCAGCCCGACCGCGCATGGCAGCGGCGTGCCGTCCCAGGTGTGACCGTGCTCGAAGTTGCGCGATCCGCCGGCCAGCGCCTGGTAGACGTGATCGCGGCACAGCGTCGCCGCCAGCGCGGCGTAGCCCGCGCCCAGTCCCTTGCCGCCGGTGACGATGTCGGGCTCGATCGGCAGCTGCTGACCGGCGAACCAGCTGCCGGTGCGGCCCATGCCGGTGACGACCTCGTCGAAGCACAGCAGGAAGCCGTGGCGCTCGCGGCGCTCGGCGATCCCCGCCCAGAAGCTGTCCGGCGGGGTGTAGCCCGGCAGCGCCGCCGCGCTCACCGGCTCACAGAAGAAGGCCGCGATGGTCTCGGGGCCGGCGGCCTCGAGCAGCCGGTCGAGCTCGGCCAGCGCCGCCTCACCGGTGGGGTCAAAGCGCCAGGTGGCGGGCGCGATGTGCAGATGACCCGGCAGGTAGTCGCCGTAGGGCTGCTGGAGGCTGCGTCGGCCGGTCAGGGCGAGCGCGCCCATCAGCGCTCCGTGGTAGGCCTGTGCCGGCGAGATGATGCGCCAGCGCTCGGGCTCCCCGCGGTCGACGTGGTACTGGCGGATCAGCCGCAGGGCGGTCTCGTTGGCCTCCGAGCCGCCGGAGACGAAGCGCACACGGGCCATCTCCGGCGCCGCCAGCTCGATCAGGCGGTCGGCCAGGCGCTCCTGGGGCTCGTTGGTGAAGTGGTGGTTGTAGACGTAGGAGATGCGCTGGGCTTGCGCGTGAGCCGCCTGCACGATCTCAGTCGCGCCGTGACCGAGGCAGGCCACCATCGCCCCGCCCGAGCAGGCGTCCAGCAGCTCGAAGCCGTCGGTGGTGTAAAGCCGCACGCCCTCCCCGTGCTCGACGCTGGGGTAGTCGAGGTCGAGCAGGCGCGGGAACACGTTGGTGTCCTTCGCTGAGATCATCGCGCCAGCCTCCTGCGGATCGCCGTCAGGACCGCGCGGATGCTCTGCTCGCTGGCGGCGACGTGCAGGTCCATCGCCTGCCGCGCGCCGGCGGCGTCGAGCGCGACGACCGCCGCCACCACCGTCTCGTGCTCGCCCGACAGCCGCCGGTGCCAGGTCTGCGACTCCGGCAGCAGGCTGATGGCGTCGTTGAGGCGCAGCCTGACGTCCTCGATCGCGGTCACCAGGAACCGGTTGCGGGTGGCCTGGGCGACGGCCAGGTGAAACTCGGTGTCGTGGCGCATGTAGTCCGGTTCGCTGGAGGCCTGAGTCATGCTGGCGATCGCGCTCGACATCGCCGCCACGTCGGCACGCCGGCGGGTGCGCGCGGCCTCCGCCGCCACACGGGGCTCGATCGCCCGGCGGTAGACGAGCAGCTCCTCGAGCTCCTCGCGCTGACTCATCACGCGCGCGATCAGCTCGTCCAGCGCGCCGGCGTCGGCGGCGGGGGTGCAGACGAACGTGCCGCCGTGGCGGCCACGGCGCGT
Organism: Solirubrobacteraceae bacterium; assembly: GCA_039922645.1. Taxonomy (GTDB): domain Bacteria; phylum Actinomycetota; class Thermoleophilia; order Solirubrobacterales; family Solirubrobacteraceae; genus Palsa-465. The sequence continues at coordinate 13,505 of JBDTEE010000172.1, forward strand.
CTCGACCAGACGGTCGGCTTCGAGCAGCCCCAGCGCGCGCTGG
>JBDTEE010000173.1:0-19940 GCA_039922645.1 Solirubrobacteraceae bacterium
GGCCTTCCGGGCCGAGCGACGGCGTTCAGAAGCGCCGGTTCTGCTGGTGGGGATGCCCGGAGAACAACACGTCCTCGGACTTCAGATGGCGGCCAGCATCCTCCTGCATGCCGGTTACGGAGTCGTGATGCTGGGCGGTGGCGCCGCGGTTCCCGCATCGCTTCGGGCGATCGCCGGGGTCGCGGTCTGCGGTCACGTTGGTGATGCTGTTGAGCTCACCGACAGTCTGATGCACCGCTCCCAGCTGAACTGAGTGTGCTCCAAGCGGCTGGCGGATCGCTACGGCTTGGCGGTGGCCCATCTCGCGCCGCCCGACGGTGGGTGAGCGCTCAAGCATGGTCAAACATGGCAGCGTGAGTGGTTCTCTGGCCCTGTACCCTGAGGAAGTCACATGGCGTATGCCGATGAGAGCGCGCGGGTCGGGGGGCCCATAAACGAACACGCCGGCGCTCTGGCGCAGGAATGGCGTCGGCTCACGCGCGCCGCCACCTTCGTGGCGCTGCTCACCGCGCCCGCCTTCTTCCTCATCCTCTACGACTCAAATCACCTTGGGGTGCTTGCCGCCCTGATCATTACCGTCGTCGCAGTGATCATGTTCCGGGGCCTCGTCGAGGTGGTGACACGCAAGCTCATCCCCTCCCCCAGCCTGTACGGAGTCGACAAGGCCCTCAAGGAGGAGGACATCATTGCCCGGCGGCGCTACTGGTTCTGGCGCGGGAAGTTCCGCCGCCTCCCGGTGTACATCGCAGCCGTGCTCCTGCTCCTGGTCATCTGCCAGGCCATGCTCGCCCTGGGCGGAGTCAGCGCGCCGTTCTTCAACCCCATTTCCGGGATCCGGACCATCTTCCCGCCCCAGGAGCTGCCTCAGCTGGGACTGGTCTTCGTCCAGTTGCCGATGCTCTTCTTCATCAACTTCGCCATCTTCTTCGGCCCCTTCCTGTTCTTCGCGGTGCGCCAGATCCGAGGCTACGAGCCGGGGGATGCCAGCTGGGGGGTGAAGATCCAGGACGTACGCGGGCAGGCCGAGGCCAAGGAGGAGATCACCCGCGTGATAACCCTGTGGCAGTCGGGTGAGGAGTTTGAGCGGGCGGGCGGCAAACGAGAGCGCGGTCTGCTCTTCCTGGGGGCGCCGGGCACCGGCAAGACGATGATCTCCAAGGCCATCGCCACCAACTTCAACTGCCCCTTCGTGACCATTCCCGGGTCCGGCTTCGCGGGCATGTTCATCGGCATGGACGCGATCACCGTCCAGTTCCTGGCCCGCAAGGCGCGCAAGCTGGCGGCCAAATGGGGCGGCCAGTGCATCGTGTTCATCGACGAGATAGACGCCGTGGGCATGCGGCGCCAGGCCCTCCAGGGCGGCTTTGGTGCCGCCACCGGAGCGGAGCCGGACTCGATTCACGATTTCAACTTCTTCGGCCCCAACGGCAGCCTCACCTCAAGCGGAGATCTGGTGCTCGAGTCACGCGCATGGCGCGAGCGCCTTTTCGCCCAGCGGGCGGAGTCTCCAGGCGGGCACCCCACCGTGGCCACCCGAATCAACGAGCGGATCCAGCGCCTCTATCCAGGCTTCGGCATGGGTGGCGGAATGGGCGGGGGCATGGCGCTCAATCAGCTGTTGATCGTGATGGACGGAATCGATGAGCCGCCACTCATGCGCAAATTCATCACCAACCGCTTCAACACCTTCTTGGACGCGATGTTCGTCGTTCCGAGCAAGATCGGGGGGCTGCGCCTGCGGCTGCGGCCGCCGCGACCGCGCAAGGAGCAGATCTACTTCATCGGAGCCTGCAACGTGCCCATCACGGTGCTCGACCCCGCCCTGACCCGGCCGGGACGGATGGGCCGGCACATCTGGTTCCGCACTCCGACCAAGGATGACCGGCTGGACATCCTCGACCTGTACCTGAACAAGGTCGACCACGAGCCCGACCTCGACACCGATCGCCGCCGCGACGAGCTGGCCCGGATCACCAACGGCTACTCCCCGTCAATGCTCGAGCAGTGCTGCTCGATGGCGCTGACCATCGCCCATACCGAGGGGCGGAGGGAGTTCGCCTGGCGGGACATCGTCGAAGCCATGACCACCGTCGAGACCGGGACCGCGCAGAACATCGAATACATCCAAGAGGAGACCCGGGCCGTGGCCATCCATGAGGCCGGCCACGCTGCCGCGGGCCACGTCTACCTGGAGAAGGACGTCCTCTCCACGCGGCTCTCAATCCGCAAGCGCGGAGGTTCGCTCGGCCATTACCAGTCGATGGAGAAGGACGAGCGGTTCTCGCACTTCCGCAGCCGCGTGATGGGCAGCCTGATCATGACTCTCGGGGCGATGGCCGCCGAGCATGTCTTCTACGGCGAGAACAGCCAGGGGGTCAGCGGGGATGTGGCCAGTGCCACGGCGACCGCCGCCGCCATGGTGGGGATTTGGGCCATGGGCCCCGACCCGGTCCACATCTCGGGCAGCCTCGAGCTCGACGACGACGACAAGGCCGTGGGGGCGCGCCTGGAGCGAATCGGCGCGGCGATCATGAACCGCTCGGGGAGCCCGGGCATGTTCGGCGACAATCCGGTTGGCGCCGTGCTCGCCAACCCGGACAAGAAGCGGGCCGCGGCGCAGATCCTTGGTCAGGCCTACGTCACCGCGTACGCCCTCATGGCCAGCAACCGGGCCGGCTTGGAACGGATCGCCGATACGCTCGTGGAGCGTAAGGAACTGCACGGGGACGAGGTCGGGCAGCTGCTCGAGAGCGTCGGCCTCACCCGTCCCGAGCTCGATCTGACGAATCCTGCGACCTGGCCGAGCGTATGAGCGAGGACCGGCTACTGCACTCAACCGACGAACCGGTCGTCAGCCGGCCGCTGCGAGGGACCGAGTCTGGCTCGGCGACGCGCACTCGGGGCGTGGATCGGTCCGCGGCATCACCGCACGCCCATCGCTTCCGCATCGCCACCGGCGTACTGGTCGGCCTGGCCATCGGGGCGCTGCTCATCGCCATCGCCGTCGGGGCCGCTGGCCGCCCGGCAAAGACCATTAACGCGCCGTGGTCTGACTGGGCGCCCCCGGAGGGCGGCGCGCTGGGAGCCCGGGACATCGCCGACCACATCGCGCCGCTGTACCGCATCACGCCCGTTGACCAGCTGGCCGTGATCACGGTGGTCAACCTCGAGAGCGCCGCCGCCCAGGCCGCCGCGGCCAGCGCAGCGGCCAACGGCAACACGGCCAGCCCCACCGGCGCGCTTCAGGTCGCCGTACGTGAGAACCCGGCGTCAGGTCAGGTCTCGTTGCTGGGCGGCAACACGATCGCCTACAACCTGTGTGGCATCGGCGGCAAGAACTGCGAGATCGGCGTGGGGACGCCATCCACAAATCGGCTGCTGCTGCTGCGCCGCGAGGCACTCGAGCTCGCCCTGTACACGTTCAAATACATCGGCGGAGTGAGCAACGTGGTGGCCATCCTCCCCCCCGGCCATACCCAGCAGACCAGCCAGCTGAGCCAGACGCCGCCGACCAAGACCCAGCGCACGACCAGCAAGCCAGTGGATGTCGCCGTCCTGTTCGAGCGACAGGAAGTTGCACAGCTACTGGCCCATCCGCTGAGCTATACGCTGCCCGAGCAGTCCACCCCAACGGTCGCCCAGATGCACAGCGCTCCCGAGGCGGGCATCGTCGATGTGGTGACCGGGCGCGGCCTGTTCTCCGAGCAACTCCAGCAGGCCCAGGACGGCAGCAACCTGATCGTCCTGAACCCGCTCCCGCCCCAGTAGCGCCACACGTGGTCCTGTGCACCCACGCCGCCGCCGCGCCGGCTTTGGGTGCTCACGGCGTCGGTTTCCGTAGCCCTCCGCACCCACGCCGCTCAACCGCGCCGCGTGGGTGCAGCGGAGCACGCCCCGACCGGCTCCCGCTCAATCCCCCGCATCGTCCGCTCCGTCAGCGTGCTCATACCCGGGGCACTGCGTGACCGGCAGCCGCGGATAGCGCGGGAAGCGCTCGGGCTCATCCCGCGAGCGCCGGCAGAGCGAGAACTCCGATCCGCGGGTGTTGCGCACCACCTGCTGGTGGCGGCAGCTGTCGCAGAGTCCGACCGGCGGCGCAGGACGCCGTGATGCGCTCACCGGCTCAGCGTAACCCGGCGGCCAGCATGTCGCCGCGCAGCCGGCGCAGGCGGGCGCCGTCATGCCCGGTGACCGCCCCAACCCAGGCGATCCGCCCACCCCGCACGCGGTAGACCAGGCGGGTCCCGTTGTGCAGGCGGCGACCCAGCCAGAGGCCCCTGCCCTCCGAGCGGGCCCCGCGGCGCAGGGCACGGGCGCGCACGCGCGCGCCGGGATGCCAGCGGCCGGCCTGAGTGCCGCGGGCCGAGCTGGCCACGAAGACCACGTGGCCTCCGGAGCCGAAGACCGCGGCCTGTCCGCCCCCGGCTGAGCCATTCACGCAGTAGCGGTACGAGCGTCCGGGCCGGGCGGAGGGCTGACCGGCGGCGTAGAGCAGCGACTCCGAGCTCGAACCCAGGCGCAGCGGCCCGAGCCCCGTCGCCCCCACGCGGCCGGCCGCCGGTCGGCAGCTGGTCGCCGGGACACCGTAGCTGCGCTCCCACATCTGCAGATAGGCCTCAGCCCCGCGGAACATGTCGGCGGTCATCTTGCCGCCGCTCATCTGCGAGAGCTCCTGGAGCCAATCGGCAAACATGCCGTAGTTGGCCACCCCGTCCTTGTTGAGGTCGAACACGCGCTGGCCCCATTGCTCCCGGGTGAAGGTGACCTTGCCGTCGTAGGACTTGAACGGGTAGTGGATGGGGTTGGTGACATCGGGCGCGCTCTCCTCGGCCAGGCCGTTCATGTCGGCGCCGTAGCCAAAGCCGGCCCCGTTGTAGAAGCGGTGATTACGGATCTTCTGGCTGGCCTGCCATTGGGCGATGAAGGAGGCTGGAGATGCGCCGGCAATGGGGGTGACGAAGCCGCCCAGGTTGTAGATGCGCGAGTTCTCCTGCGGCGAGTCCCAGCTGTGGGCGGAGATGACCCCCGAGTAGTGATGAGCCTCGAGGACGCCGAGCGTCTCGTCGGCAGTCTTGGCGTCCATATGATCCAGCTCGACGATGAAGTGCTGCTTGATCATCTTGTTGATCAGATAGGACCCGAGCGAGGTCAGTCCTCGCGTGTTGCAGTGCGGCGGGGGCGGATAGACCGGCAGCTGGCTTGCGGGCATGATGAGCGCGTGGCTGCGATGGAGCCCAACCGGGAGCTTGGGCAGGGGCGGCAGCAGAGTCTGCCCCGCCGGGCCGTTGAGGATCGTGGTCAGGGCGCCGCCGACCGGGATCGAGGTCAGCTGCGTCGAGTCGTGCTCAGGCCCGGTGCAGGTCTTGATGCTCCAGAAGTGGCCGGTCTCGAGATGGTTGCCCGCGTTGACCAGGACGCCGAGCTCGCCCGCGTCCATCTTGGTCCCGCCGAAGGCGTTGTCGAACTTGTGGATCGAGAAGAAGGTGCTCACCCCGAGGCCGCGGACCTCCTTGAGGCCGGCGTCGATCTGGGCCCGATCGCACTTGGGCACGCCTAGGTACTCGCCGCAGTTGAACAGGTCAGAGACCTCAATGCCCTCGACCACGGCCAGCTTGCCGGAGTTGATGACCTGACGGGCCTGGAACGGGTTGGTGACGATGCGGAAAAAGCCCTTGCCCGGGCCGCCGGACTGAGCGTCGGTGTAGTTCTGAAGCTCGCGAAGATCCTTGGCCTGGATACGCACGCTGTCCATGTCGTTGCACGGGTTGTGACGCTTGGTCATCAGCAGGCAGAGGGCCTCGTTATCAACCAGCTGGGTCACCATCACCCGCAACCCGGCCTTCCAGGCGCGCTCGATGCCGGTGTAGTAGTCGCCCTCCTCGGCCAGGTCGGTGGGCAATGGCCAGGCGCGGAAGGTCGGCCAGCCCTGAGTGTCATGCGGATGGGCAGGTGAGCCGTAGTCCAAGAAGCTCTCGATCTGGCCGTTGGTGCCGGTCTCATATGGGGCGCAGTTGGGCAGCGCATAGGCGATGCCGTACGGATGCCACGGCCGGCCACAGTGAAAGTCGCCACCCAGGAACTCGAAGGCCGTCACATGGGTGTGGGCGTCGATGGTTCCGAACACCGTGGACTCCGGGTTTGACCCCTTGAAGGCCGGCCCGACGGCGTTGACGTCGCCCTCGGGGAAGACCGCGCAACCCGCGGCGGGAACGAACTTCACCGGGAGCGCACGGCCGGTGCCGAGGTTCTTGAGCGAGAAGCCCTGCATGGCGCTCCCGTTGACCTGCCACACCGTGCTCCCGTTAGGAGCGCTGACTGGGGTCAGTGCGGGTCCGAGGTAGTCGCTGTGCATGCCGTAGATGAGGTACTGACCGAGCGCGGTGGCCTGCATCCGGTACGGCCCATCGCTGGGAGCCAGCTCGCTTGACCCGGAGCGCAGGCGGTAGCAGCCATGGACAAGCGCGTAGCGGTCCAGCGGCGGAGGGGAAACCGCCGTCGCCGGCGCGGCGGTACGAGCCGTGGCGGTGCCGCTGAGCCCGGTCGAGCCGACGGTTCGGGACACCCCGGCCAGAACCCCCGCGACCAGCGCGAGCGCGGCTAGCACCCACGCTGCCCGTCTCATCGCGTCCGCTCCTCCAGCATCAGCACAACCGAATCATACGTCCGACCCGTTATCTGGTGCAACGCGATCTCGCAGGTCCGGTTGCTGGACACGCAGGCATCGAAGTGCTGACCGTCGAGCTCGCGCTTGACGTCCTCGAGCGCTGAGGCGGGCAACTCGGGGTGCGCGAGGCCCCGGTCGCCAGCCATTCCGCAGCATGTGGTCCCAGCAGGAACCACCACATCGTCGGCCAGCCGCGCGACGATGGCGCGGAGCTTCCCGGCCAGGCCGAGCTGGGTGCAAGCACAGGTGGGATGCACGAGCGCCGAGCCCTGGCGGCCCCGCACCTGGAGGCGATCGAGCAGCCGATCGTGGACCCAGGCCACGGAATCGAGCACCTCGACCCCCTCTGGGGCCAGCTCCGAGATCACGCCGAGCGTGCACGAGCTGGCGTCGATTACCACCGGCAGGCGTCCACCGTCAGACCAGCGCTGAAGGGCAGCAGTGGTATGCAGGGCCATGTATTCGTGGCCTGAGCGGTAGCCCTTCGAGCTCCAGGGCACACCGCAGCAATGGCCGGCCACGTCCTCGGGAATCCACACTGGCAGCCCGGCCCGCGCCGAAACGGAGACCAGGGCTTCGGGCAGCGTCGGGCCGGGGGCGGCGTCGCGCGGGCGTCCGAAGATGCGGTTCAGACAGGAGGGCAGGTAAACCGCGGCGGCCCCGCTGCGGGTGGTCTCCGGGAGCCGGTTAGGGGCGCTGCGGGGCAGGCTCTCCGACCATGGCGGCACCAACCCGCTGGGGGTGTGGCTGCGCACACGGTCGGTCACGCGGGCCAGACGCTCGTCGCCGAGGACACGAGCGGTGAGCCCGCCCGCCCGCAGTCCCAGCCGGGCCGCCCGCTCGACCCGCGCATAGCGCCGGGCCAGTTCTAGTCCCGCGCGCTCGGCCCGCTCGCCGTGCGCACGCGCGCGCAGATCCTTGACCAGGCGGCCGGTATCGATGGCCACCGGGCAGGCCCCCGCGCATGAGCCGTCGGCGGCACAGGTGTCGATCGCGTCGTGGCGGTACTCGTCGAGCAACACGGTGCGCAACGGCGATCCCTCGGGCTGCCGGGCTATCTCGCGGCGCAGGACGATCCGCTGCCGTGGAGTCGTGGTCGCGTTGCGCGACGGGCAGACCGGCTCGCAGAACCCGCACTCAATGCACTTGGTGACCACCTCCTCGATCTCCGGCACGCTCTTGAGGTTGCGCAGATGGACACCGGGATCTCGGTTGAGGACCACACCCGGACCCAGGATCCCGGCGGGATCGGCCAGCGCTTTGATCCGCCACATGATCTCCGTCGCCTCGCTCCCCCACTCCCGTTCGACGAACGGCGCCATGTTGATCCCGGTGCCGTGCTCGGCCTTCAACGAGCCGTCGTACTTGTCGATGATCAGCTCGACGAGCTCGTGCACGAAGGTGTCGTAGCGTTCGAGGTCGGCACTCTCGCCGAAGTTGGGGGTGAGGAGAAAGTGCAGGTTCCCGGCCGATGCATGCCCGGCCACGCCGGGCAGGAAGCCGTGCTTGCCCAGCAGAGCCTGGAGGTCCTTGGCGGCCTCGGCCACCCGCTGCGGGGGCACGCAGACGTCCTCGATGATCATCGTCACCCCGGGGGGGCGAACCGCGGCCAGCAGTCCCTGCATGCCCTCGCGGACCCGCCAGAGTAGCTCGATCTCCCCAGCGTCGCGGGTGAAACGGATCGCCTCCCCCCCTCCGATGAGGGGCCGCCCGGCCAGGATCTCCTTGGCGGCCGCCACCGATGGGTCAAGCTCCCCGGGATCCTCGGCGCGGAACTCTACGAGCAGCGCGGCGGAGGTCGGGGGCAGCTCCTTCCATTCCTCCGGGGTGCCGGGCATGCTGTAGGCAGCGGCGATCAGCGTCGGCGCGACCATCAGCTCGGTGGCCGTGGCTCCGGCCTCGACCAGCGGACCCACCGCCGCGGCCGCGCTGTCCACGTCTTCGAAACCGACCAGGGCCAGCGTGGTGTGGCGGCGCAGGGGGACGGTGTCGAAGACCGCCTCGGCCACGAAGGCCAGCGTGCCCTCAGAGCCGATGACCAGACGGCGGAAGATCTCCAGCGGAGTCTCGGCGTCGAGGAACGCGCACAGGCGGTAACCCGTGGTGTTCTTGATCTCGAACTTGCGGGAAATGCGCTCCTTGAGTTCCTGGTTGGCTCGGACTTGGTCACGGAGTTCGAGCAGCCCGTCCGCCAGCTCGGGTGCGGCAGCGGCAAAGCGCTCCTCGGCATCGGGCGCGGCTGTGTCGATGACAGCGCCGTTGGCGAGCACCAGCGTCATCGCTCGGACGGTGCGGTAGGAGTCCGCGACCACCCCGCAGCGCATCCCGCCCGAGTTGTTGGCGATCACCCCGCCGGCGCAGGCGATGTTGGTGCTGGCCGGATCCGGACCCAGGCGGCGATCATGGCGGCGGAGCAGCCGGTTGACGTAGCCGAGCGTGGCCCCCGGAGCAACCCGAGCCCGAGCACCGCCTTCCTCGACCCGAGCCTGCTGCCAGTGGCGGCGGACGTCGACCATGATCGAGTCAGTCTGAGACTGGCCGTTGAGGCTCGTGCCGCCGGCCCGGAAGACGATCGGGGCCGAGAGCTCGGTGGCCACCCGGAGCAGTTCCACCACGTCCTCGATGTTGTGGGGGGCGATGACCGCCTGCGGGATCAGGCGGTAGGGACTGGCATCTGAGGCATAGCGGATCAGGTCGGTGGCTCGGTGCAACACGCGGTCGGCGCCGAGCGCGGCACTGAGACGATCCCGCAGCGGCGCCGGGGTTCCGGCCGCCACCCAGTCCGGAGCGCGGTCGGAGCTGGGGCCGGTGCTCTCCGGGGCCAACGCTCCCGCCCGGGCGCGGCTGAGCACCGCCATCAGTCGACCCACATGCCGGAGGCCACCGGGACCTGTACCAGCCGGGGACCGTCCTGCACGGCGATCGCCTCGCGCAGCGCCTCGGTCAGCTCCTCGCGTCCGTTCACCTCCCGCGCGCTCATGCCATATCCACGGGCGACAGCGGCCACGTCCAGCCCCGGCAGGTCGAGTCCGGGAGCGCCGGAGACCTGCTCGAGCATGGCGAACCACTTGAGGATCATGTACTCCTGGTTTCGCAGGATGAGGAAGGTGACCGGGACCTTGTAGGCCACGGCGCTCCAGAGTGCGGTGATCCCGTACTGGGCCGAGCCCTCGCCGAGCACGCAGACCACAGGGCGGTCCGGCTGGGCGAGCTGAACACCGACGGCGGCGGCAATCCCGAAGCCAAGACCGCCGCTGGCGCAGAAGTAGTAGCTGCCCGGCCGCGAGAGCCGCACCCGGTTGCGGAAGGCCATCGTGCTGGACGGGGTTTCCACCACGGCGATCCCATCCGCGGGCCAGGCATCGGCCAGGGCGGCCATGGCCTCGGTCCCGCTGAGCGGCTCGGCGGTCTGGGGCTCACCCGGAGCGGGCTTCGGTTCGGGCAGCGGGCGCTCGGCCTCGGGCACCAACTCGACCAGTTGGGCCAGCGACAGAGCGACATCGCCCAGGATCGCCTCACCCATCGGCGCCCGAGCCGCCTCGGCCGGATCACTGGTCAGGGCCACCAACTCGGAGTTCTCGCCCAATAGTGGCCCGGGGATGTAGGGGTAATAGGGGAACACCGAAGAGCCGACCACGAGAATCAGATCGTGGTCCTTGAGGGTCTCGGCAATCGGGCCGATGGCCGGGGGCAGCGCACCGACGAACTGAGGATGGTTCTCCGGAAAGCCGATGCGCGAGCCGCCGGTTACCGGGCTGGCCCATACGGGCAGGTGCTGCTTCTCGGCCAGGGCGACCGCTGCATCCCACCCTCCGGAGGCGTCGATATCCGGTCCGGCGACCAGTACCGGCCGCTCAGCCGCGGCCAGCCTGGCGGCCAAGGCCGTCAGCGCCTCGGGGTCCGCACCAGTGCGGCCGCTCACGCGGCGTGCTGACGCGTGGTGGGAGCGGTCGGCGTCAGCCTCCGCGGTCCAGTCATCCATCGGAATGGAGACGAACGCCGGGCCTCGGGGAGGGAGGGTGGCGTGATGGATGGCCCGGGCCAGGGCCCCAGGTACGTCCTGGGCCCGCGACGGTTCGTGGCTCCACTTAACGTAGGGCTGAGGACCGAGGATGGCGTCGCGGTTGGTCAGGTTCGCCTCGATGGTGATCTGAGCCCGGACCTGCTGGCCCGCGGTGATGAGGAGCGGTGACTTGTTGGCCTGCGCGTTGAAGATGCCTCCCACCGCGTTGCCCACCCCAGGGGCTGTGTGGAGGTTCACGTGCGTGGGGCGGCCGGTCGCCTGGGCGTAACCGTCGGCCATTCCGACCACGGCCAGCTCCTGGAGCCCGAGCACATAGGTGAAGTCCTCCGGGAAGTCAGCCAGCATGGGCAGCTCGGTCGACCCCGGGTTGCCGAAGATCGTCGTCATCCCATGGGCGCGCAACAGATCGAAGGTCGCTTCACGAACGGTGGCCACAGCTGGTTCTCCTCCTTGGGTCGGTCAGCGGGACCCTATCCAGACCGGCGCTCGGTCGCGGCGCCGAAGCGCCTCTAGAGGTCGGCTCGGACCTCGGCAGCGGCGCGCTCGCCGGAGCTGACCGCCCCGTCCATGTAGCCGTTCCAGAAGGCGGCCGTCTCCGTCCCGGCCCAGTGCAGGCGACCGACGGGCGCGCGCAGATGCGGACCGTAGGTGGCAAACGAGCCCACGGCCGGAATACCCACCGGGCAGCCTCGGGTCCACTCCTCCTGGTTCCAGCTGGTCTCGAAGAAATCGCGAGGATGCCGGGCGCCCGGCCCGAAGTAGGCCGTGAGCTGCTCAAGGACCGCGGCACGGCGGGCGCTGAACGACAGGCGGGCATAGCGGCGGGCATTGTCACCGCCGACGAATCCGAACAACACTCCAGGACGAGCGCCGGGCGGCGAATCGTCAAAGGCGATGGAGATGGGAAAGCCGGTGTCGACCGCGAAGCCGGTCAAGCCCTGCTCGCGCCAGAACGGCCGATCAAAAACGGCGGCGACCTTGGTCAGGGTGCCCTGGCCGTAGCGCTGGGTGAGCTGGTCGCGCTCGAAGGGCAGGATCGGCTCGTAGGCGATCCTGCCGGCCAGAGTGGGCGGAATGGCGACGATTGCTCGCCGGGCGCGGACCGTGAGTCGGTCTGAGCTGACGGTGACCCCGCCGCCGTGCTGCGAGACGCGGCGGACCGGCGAGCCGAGCACCACTCGGTCGCCGAGCTCAGCAGCCAGTTTGAGTGGGAGGACCTGTGAGCCGCCCCGGAAGCGCGACTGCTGGGCCCCGCCCCGAGTATCGAAATTGCGCTGGAACGTCCCTGGATGCGTCGCGTCACCCGAAGCGGCGATATAGAAGAGCGCGAAGAGCAGCGAGACCTCACGCGGCTCGGCTCCAAACACCGCGCGCAGGGCGGCATTCGTTAAGGCGTTGAAGCGGCGGCTGGTTCCCTTGCCGTCCAGGTAGCTCTGGAGTGTCTGGCTGTCGAGTTTGACCGCGTCAGGTGCCGACCACGGGGCGTGGACGGGGACCGACGTGGACAGCTGGTCCAGGCCGAGAATGATCGTGGCCAACTCTGCGGCGATCTCAGGATCGGGCGGCGCGGAGCCGAAGGGGCCGCGGTCACTGAAGGTCTGGCGGTGGCCATCGGCCACGTAGACGCTGACACCCGTGTCATAGACGGGGAAGGTCCCAACCCGCAGCTCACGGGCCAGCGCGAGCACCCGATCCTGTGTTGGGCCGACGAACGTGCCGCCTCGCTCGGAAACCCGGCCGTGCCCGAGCGGGTGGTTCCACACCCGGCCCCCGACCCGATCGCGGGCTTCGATCACGGCCACCGAATGACCGGCCTGGTGAAGGCGCCGGGCGGCGGTGAGGCCGGCCAGCCCAGCGCCGACGATGGCCACGTCCACCTGGCGTGGCCGCTCGGTCGCGCTGGCCGCATCGGGGAGAACACCGGGGAGCGCCGCGGCCGCCCCGGCGGCGGCACCACCGGCCAACAGGCTACGGCGAGTGACGCGCGGCGGGCGCCCAGTCATCGGGAGCCTTCGGTGGAGACCATGCTTCCGTAGCGCCGACGGGCCATCTCGGTCCGCACAGCATCGAGCTGAGCGTCGCTCAAGGTCTTCGGGGTGCCGATGGCGCAGGCCCGCCAGTACACGGTGCACACCCATTCGAGGAGCTGGGCGGCCCCGACCGCGCTGCTCAGGTCCTCGCCGTAGCTCAAAGCATCGTGGTTGGCCATGAGGACGGCCTGGCGGTCCTCGAGCGCCTCCAGAGTGGTTTCGGCCAGCTCCGTGGTTCCGAAGGTGGCGTACCGGGCGACCCGAATCGGCCCGCCCAGCGCGACCATCTGGTAGTGCACGGCCGGGAGCTCGTCGATCACGCAAGCCAGCGCGGTGCTCACCGGTCCGTGGACGTGAACCACAGCCCCGGCGCAATAGCGGTGGTAGGCGCCCAGGTGCAGGGCCAGCTCCGAAGTCGGCGGCGGTCCCTGGACCGAAGTGCCGGAAAGGTCGACCACCGCGACCTCGTCTGCGCTCACCGTCGCCAAGCTCGCGCCGGTGCGGGTAACCGCGACCAAGTCACCGTGGCGCGACGAGACGTTGCCTGCCGTGCCCAGCGCCAATCCCGCCTCGGCCAGGCACCGCGCGGCATCGGCGACCGCTTCGCGCTCGGGCTCGAGCATTGGGCGATCCTAGCGATGGGGGCCTCGACCCGGTAATCGCCCCCCGTCCACGGGCGCATGAAGGCGGAAACGCTAACTATCCTTTCTGAAGCATGTCCACTTTTCGGCGACTGCTCGGCTTTCTGCGTCCTTATCGGAAGGGCGTGATCTGGTCCTTCGTGCTCGCCTTTGGGGCGCTGGGCGGGACAGTGCTGATCCCGTACCTGACCGGTCTGGCCATCAACGCGATCGGCGCCCACAGCCACCGCCAGCTCGCCCACCGCCACCACGAGCTCATCCTCCTCGCGATCGCGATCGGCGTGGCGGGCCTGGTCCGCCTGGTCCTCAGCGCCCTGCGCCGACTGATCGCCGGCCAGGTCTCGCTCGGTGTCGAGGTTGATCTGCGCAACCGCCTCTACGGCCAGCTTCAGCGCCTCGAGCTCTCCTTCTTCGACCATCAGCAGACCGGTCAGCTGATGTCGCGAGCCACCGTCGATTTGCAATCGGTGCGCTTCTTCCTCGGCTACGGGCTCATTTTCATCGCCCAGTCGCTGGTCACGATCCTGCTGGCCGGGGTGGCCATGTTCATCCTCCAACCCGGCCTGGCCGCCATCTCGCTGGCTCCGGTGCCGTTCGTGGTCCTGATCGCCAATCGCTACGGGCACAAGTCGCGTCCGGCGATGCAGGAGGCCCAACAGCGCATTGCTGAACTCACTGCTGACACCGAGGAGAACGTCTCCGGGGTGCGTGTGGTCAAGGCCTTTGCCCAGGAGGAGCGCCAGCTCATGCGCTTTGGCCACACGGTCCAGCGAGTCTTTGAGCAGCAGGTGCTGGCCACGCGGATCCAGGCCTTCTACGGCCCGCTGATCAGCTTCCTGCCCAACCTGGGCCTGGCGGCGATTCTCCTCTTCGGCGGCCGCGAGGTCATCAACGGCTCGCTCTCGGTCGGCGCCTTCACCGCCTTCTATGCCTATCTGCTGATGCTCATCTCCCCCATGCGCACGCTGGGCTACATGCTCGGCGCCGCCCAGCGCTCCACGGCTTCGGGCGCCCGTATCTTCCAGATCCTCGACCGCGAGCCGGAGATCGTCTCTCCCGAGGGCGCCCCCGAGCTGCCCGCCGGTGGGGGCCACGTGCAGCTCCGCGGGGCCGGCCTGACCTTTGCCGGCAGCACCCATCCGGCGCTCAGCAATGTGACCCTGGACGTTCCCGTCGGTCAGACCGTGGCGCTGGTCGGAGCGATGGGCTCGGGCAAGTCCGCTCTGGTTCAGCTGCTGCCCAGGTTGTATGACGTCAGCGAGGGCGCAGTCCTCGTGGATGGCGCCGATGTCCGCTCCGTCCAGCTGGAAAGCCTGCGCGGCGCGATCGCCATCGTCAATGACGACCCGTTCCTGTTCTCGGCCACTGTACACGAGAACATCGCCTACGCTCGCGGCGACGCCAGCCGCGAGGACGTGGTGCAGGCGGCCACGGCGGCTCAGGCTGCCGGCTTCATCGAGCGGCTCCCCGATGGCTACGACACCCGAATCGGTGAGCGCGGCCTGACCCTCTCCGGCGGGCAGCGCCAGCGGATCGCCATCGCCCGGGCCATCCTGGCCAACCCTCGCATCCTGATCCTCGACGACGCCACCTCCTCGGTTGACGCCTCCACCGAGCAGGAGATCAAGGCCGCGCTCGGAGAGGTGCTGGCCGGCCGCACGACATTCGTCATCGCCCACCGGCTCTCGACCATCGCCCTGGCCGACCGGATCATCGTGCTCGAGCACGGCCGGGTGGCTGACGACGGAAACCACGCCGAGTTGCTCCAGCGCTCGGATCTGTATCGCGAGATCGTCGAGAAGGGCATGCCCGACCAGGTCTTCCTGACGCGAAAGCCGGCCGAGCCGGCGGAGCTGGCGGGATGAGCCCCCGCCAGACGACAGCCGAGGACCGGACGCGGCGCGCCCGCACCATGGACCTGCGCCGCCGCCTGCGCGAGACCGGTGGCCGGGGGCGCAAGCTGCGCGGCCTAGCCGAGCTGCTGGCCCCGTACCGCTGGCGCGTGGCGGCCATGTTCTTCGCCCTGGTCATGGCCACGGTCTCGGCCCTGGCGCCGGCCCCGTTGGCCAAGATCGCCATCGATCAGGGCATCCGCCGCCACGATGTGGGCGCGCTGGATCTGGTCGTGGTCGCCTTCCTGGTCTCCGCGGTGGTCTACGGCGTGGCCACCTACGCCCAGACCTACCTGGTCGGCTGGGTCGGTCAGCGAGCCCTACAGGACCTGCGGGTGAAGCTGTTCTCGCACCTGCAGGCATTGTCGATCGGCTTCTACTCGCGTAACCGGGCTGGGGTGATCATCTCCCGCATGACCAACGATGTCGAGGCCCTTGACCAGCTGGTCGAGGACGGCCTGGCCACCCTGATCCAGTCCAGCCTGACCCTGCTCGGCGTCCTGGTGATCCTGCTCGTGCTCGACTTCCACCTCGCCCTGCTCACCTTCATCGCTCTCCCCCTGCTGGCCATCGGTGGCCTGGCCTTCCGGATCGCCTCGGCCGACGCCTACCGCCTAACGCGGGAGAAGATCGCCTCGATCACCGGCTATCTGCAGGAGACGCTGTCGGGAATCAGAGTTGTCCGCGCCTTCGGGCAGGAGCGCCAGCATCTACGCGCCTTCCGTGGGCTCAACGACGAGAACCGGGACGCCAACATGACCACGGTGCGTCTGAACGCG
This sequence comes from Solirubrobacteraceae bacterium, assembly GCA_039922645.1. Classification (GTDB taxonomy): domain Bacteria; phylum Actinomycetota; class Thermoleophilia; order Solirubrobacterales; family Solirubrobacteraceae; genus Palsa-465. The sequence continues at coordinate 16,031 of JBDTEE010000173.1, forward strand.
GCCTACTTCCCCGCCGTGGAGCTGCTCTCGGCTCTGGTCACCGTCGAGATCCTGGTCATCGGCGGCGTCGAGGCCCTCAACGGCCACACCACCACCGGCGTCGTGTTCGCTTTCATCGCCGCCCTGAACAACTTCTTCGACCCCATCCAGCAGCTCTCGCAGCTCTACACCACCTATCAGTCGGGCATGGCCGCGCTGGACAAGATCTTCGGGTTGTTGGCCGAGAAACCCGACATCGTCGACGCGCCCGATGCGGTCCCGCTCCCCCGCGTACAGGGCGCGCTGCGCTTCGACCATGTCTCGTTCCGCTACGGCGCATCGGACGATGCGCCGTGGGCGCTGCACGACCTGGATCTGAGCATCGCCCCCGGCGAGACGGTGGCCCTGGTCGGCGAGACCGGGGCGGGCAAATCGACCTTCGCCAAGCTGGTGGCACGGTTCTACGACCCCACCGAGGGGGCGATCCTGGTCGACGGCCACGACCTGCGCTCGGTCACGGCTCATTCGCTGCGCTCCCAGATGGGCATGGTCCCCCAGGAAGGTTTCCTGTTCAGCGGAACCGTGCGGGAGAACATCTCCTTCGGGCGCCTCGACGCCTCGGATGCCGATCTTCGCGACGCCGCCCGGGCGGTCGGCGCGGATGAGTTCATCATGGCTCTGGAGGATGGATACGAGACGCAGGTGGGTGAGCGGGGCGTACAGCTGTCCGCCGGTCAGCGTCAGCTGATCGCCTTTGCTCGGGCACTGGTGGCCGATCCGCGGATCCTCGTCCTGGACGAGGCGACTTCAAATGTCGACGTGCACACCGAGAGCCTGATCGAGGTGGGGCTGCGCCGGCTCGTCGCCGGACGGACCTCGATCGTCATCGCCCACCGGCTGTCCACGATCCGCCACGCCTCCCGGATCCTGGTGATGGAATACGGGGAGATCGTCGAGCAGGGCACCCACGACGAGCTCCTGGACGCCGGCGGGCGCTACTGGCAGCTGTACCGCGATTGGGCCGAGCAGGCTGCCGCCTAGCCCCGATCGGTCGGCGCGAAGCCCCTGGCCTGCTGGGCGCGACGCGGGGCTGCACGGGAAAACGAACCATATGGACGCTTTGCCGTGCAGCGGTGGCGGGATGCGGCCCTAGACACAACCCCGGGTTGTGGCGGCTGCGTATTCTCGGACGGCATGAGCGCCCACGTTTCCGGACTGGCCATGACCGCCATCAAGGGCGCGCGCGTCCATGCCGTTCCGGAGATCGAGCTCGAGGAGACGGGGGCGCGCGGCAACCGGGCCTTCTACCTGATCGACGAGCGCAATCGGATGCGCAACGGCAAGCAGCTCGGCAAGCTGCAGGGGGTGAGCACCGAGTACGACCCTGACTCGGGCCGGCTCGCCCTCAGCTTCCCCGATGGTTCGCGCGTCGAGGGCAGCGTGACCTACGGTCCGGCGCTGTCGACCGGCTTCTTCTCTCGTACCTACTCGGCGCGCACGGTCCTCGGGCCATGGTCCGAGGCCATCTCTGAATATGTCGGCCAGCGGCTGCGGCTGGTGGCACCGGAGATCTCGGCCATCGACCGAGGGCCCGAGGGGGCAGCGTCGCTCATCTCCCGCGCCTCACTGGCCCGGCTGGCGCAGCAGGCCGGCGCCGACTCTGTGGACGGGCGCCGCTTCCGGATGCTGATCGAGGTCGACGGCGTGACCGCCCACGCGGAGGACGGATGGATGAGCCGCGCGGTCCGCGTCGGCGACGCGCTGGTCGCCGTGCGGGGCAACGTCGGCCGCTGCCTGGTGACGAGCCGTGATCCCGAGACGGGCGAGATCACGCTGCCCACGCTCGACCTGCTCGGCGACTATCGCCGCGAGGTGGAGAGCACAGAGCCACTGCCCTTCGGGGTCCATGCCGCGGTCCTCGAGCCGGGCAGGGTGAGCGTCGGCGATCCAGTGACGGTCGAGGACTGAGCCAGTCGGAGTCCTCTAGGGTGCCGCCCATGAGCACGAGCACCGAAACCGAGCAGCGCGTCCGGGTCGAGATCGCTGACCACGTGGCCGTCGTCAGCCTGACCCGACCTGACAAGCACAACGCCCTCGACATTCCCATGTTTGACGGCATCCTCGCTGCCGCGGAGCGGCTGCGCAGCGAACCCGGCGTGCGGGCCGTCGTCCTGCACGGTGAGGGTCCCAGCTTCTGCTCGGGACTCGACGTGATGAGCATCATGGCCTCGGGCTCAGGGACCGAGGGACTGCTGGAGCCGCTGCGCGGGGAGACCCCGAACCGGTTCCAGCGCGCCGCCTACGACTGGCTGCGGGTGCCCGTGCCGGTCATCGCGGCACTGCACGGCAACTGCCTCGGCGGCGGCCTGCAGATCGCGCTGGCCGCCGACATCCGCCTCGCCACCAGTGACGCCCGGTTGTCCGTCATGGAGGTCAAGTGGGGCCTGGTCCCCGACATGGCCATCACCCGGACCCTCCCCCGCCTCGTCCGCCTCGACGTGGCCAAGGAACTCACCTACACCGGTCGGGTGTTCACCGGTACCGAGGCGGCCGAGCTCGGCATCGTCACGCGCGTGACCGAGGATCCGTTAAGCGCGGCACGTGAGCTGGCGGCCGATATCGCCGGGCGTTCGCCCGACGCCGTGCGCGCCGCCAAGCGGCTCCTCGACGAGAGCTGGACCGGTACCGCCGAGCAGACCCTGACCCTCGAGGCCAAGCTCCAACTCGGCCTGATCGGCTCCTCCAATCAGATGGCCGCGGTCACCGCCGGGTTCACCAAGGAGCCGGCGGAGTTCGTGGATCCATAGTGTCAGACGGCTGGCCGCCAGTCACATTTGCGAGGGCGATCAGACACGAACATATGTTCCGCTACCGGCCGGACGGACCGGTCCCGGTTGGCTATCCTGTCTCTCGCATTGCGGGGTCGTCTAATGGCAAGACGCCAGCCTCTGGAGCTGGTTATCAAGGTTCGAGTCCTTGCCCCGCAGCTGTTCGGCCTGGGCTTCCGCTTCGCCAGCGCGATCCTGTCCTAGAACTCGTCCAGGTCCGTACCCAGGTCAGCCAGTTCGTCCTCTCGACCGCTGAGGTCCTGGCCGGTGGCAATGAGCCGCCGGGCGAGCTGAAGATCATCGGCCCGGCCCACTGACAGGGCGCCGGCCACCCGGCCATCATGAAGGTAGAAAACCGAGAATTTGCTCGCGTCGACCGAGCCGCGAATGACCTCGCGGTCCCATTCGTAGGCCGGCCCCACGTATTCGATCGACGCCCAGTCGCTAAGGTCGGAGAAGAAGTAGGGCACCACGTCGTAGTCCTGCTTGTGGCCCAGCATGTTCAGCGCCGCGGTCTTGCCCTGGTTGAAGGCCACGTCCCAGTGCTCGACGCAAATCCGGCGTCCGCCGTGGATGACGCTCTCGTACTCGGCTACGTCGCCGGCGGCGAACACTCCGGGGGTTTCGGTCTCCAGTCGTGTGTTGACGCGGATGCCGCCGCTCTCGCCCAGGGCCAGTCCAGCGCTCCGAGCCAGCATCACGTCCGGCTTCACCCCGGCCCCGATGATCACCGCATCAGCGTCAAGCTCGCGCCCGGACTCGGTGATCACCTTCTTTACCCGGCCGTCGGCGCCCTGCAAGCGGGCCAGTGACTCCTCTCCATAGACCTCGATGCCGTGCTGGACCAGGAGGTCGTGGAAGAACCGAGCCGCCGGCTCCCCGAAGGTCCGGCTCAGCACGACCGGCTCGAGCATGATCAGCGTGCAGTGGCTGCCGAGCTCGGTCAACGAGGCCGCTACCTCGCTGGCGATGTAGGAGCCACCGATCAGCACCACCCGTTTACCCGCCGCGTCATCACGGATGGCGTCGCTGTTGGCGAAGGTGCGCAGGTAGTGGATGCCCTCGAGCTCGGCGCCCGGCACCGCCAACCGGTTCACGTTGGC
>JBDTEE010000174.1:0-17478 GCA_039922645.1 Solirubrobacteraceae bacterium
CGTCGAGCGCAAGCTGTACCCGAACGTCGACTTCTACTCAGGGATGATCTACGAGGCGCTGGGGATGCCGGTCCAGATGTTCCCGGTGCTGTTCGCGATCGGACGCACCAGCGGCTGGATCTCCCAGTGGCTTGAGATGATCGAGGACCCCGAGCAGAAGATCTCCCGGCCGCGGCAGATCTACACCGGCGAGCGCGAGCTCGACTACGTCCCGATCGGCCAGCGCCGGTAGCCGATTCGCCATCGGTTGGCTAGGGCGAGCCACCGCGCGCTGCACAAACGAGACAAGTCGCACGGAGGAGACCCGCACTCGCTGACCGGCCGGGGAGCGCCACTCGGCGCGGCGGCGCAGCACGCGCAGCCCGATGTGCCCGTTGGCGAGCGCGAACACCGACCCTGCCTATTCGGCCGTCCAAGGTCTGGACCGGACCCAACCGACCAGTCGCCCATCCGGTGGCCGTACCGCTCTCTAGCGTTACGCGCCGCGCCGGTCTTACGTCGCCGCGCGTTCGGGCAAGTTTCCTCATCAGGTTGCGCCGCGCCGGCCTGGGGCAGGATTCCTTTCGACCGTTGCTTCGAGTGCTTAGCACCCGCGCCGAGGGCGGCACGGCTAGCCAAGTGCTTCGAGACGGCCACCGGCCCGCCCGCTGAGTTCCGGCGTGCGGCGCAGTCATCCGCTCCCCGTCGCTCCGTTGGTCAGCTCTTCGTATGGTTTTCCGTCGCCCGCCGCGAGCGCTCCCGGGCGGCGGACACCTCGGGAGAGGGAACCACAACCACCGGGCGGTCGGCGCCCTGGATGACCCCGTGCGACACGCTTCCCAGCAGCACGGACTTCACGCCGGTGAGGCCACGTGAGCCCATCACGATCGCGCTCGCGTCGACCGCGGCGGCCTCGCTGAGGATCGCTGTCGCGACCGTGGTGATCTGTGAGCACGTGCGAGGTTGCGCAATCAGTCCCGCGTTGGTGGCTAACTCTGCTCCCTCCTGCGCGCGTGCCTCGGCGCCTCGGCGGTTCGCCGCGTCGATCTCCTCCACGTCGACAATCCCGGGCAACATTCCAAAGCCGTATGAGGTTCGCGTCAGCACCTCGATGAACGGCTCCCAGACAGTCACCACGGTCGCCGGCTGGCCGCTCAGCAGTTCGCCGGCGTGCTCGATCGCGGATCGGGAATCCAGCGACCCGTCGTAGCAGATCAGGATCATCGCGTTACTCCTTCGTCTCGGGGTTCGGCGCGGCGTAGTCTGACTCATCCACGTGGACGTTCGCAGTGGCCCCGCGTCGCCGCCGTGGGCCTCGCCTGATGCGTCGGAGCGGCGGGCGCGCCGCTCCGGAGGCTGTAGATGCGAGGCTGCGATTCTGGTACCAATGGCCGACCATCCGCAGAAGCTCGTCTTTACGATCGGGCATTCGACGCGAACGGAAGACGAGCTGTTGGCCTTGCTCGTCGGGGCTGGCGTGCGGACGCTTGCCGACGTGCGCACATTTCCTGGCTCGCGTCGGTATCCGCACTTCAACCGGGGTGCGCTCTCACGCTGGCTGCCCGAAGCCGGGGTCGGGTATGTGCACGTGCCGCAGCTCGGCGGACGCCGAGCCCCGATCGCTGGTTCGCCGAACGGGGGCTGGAGCGAGCCCGGCTTCCGCGGCTACGCCGACCACATGTCCTCGTGCGAGTTCGCCGCCGGTCTCAGTCGCCTGGAGGAGTTGGCGCGCGAGCGGCCGACGGCAATCATGTGCGCGGAGGCCGTGTGGTGGCGCTGTCACCGCAGGCTGATCGCGGATGCGCTCACCGTCCGGGGATGGCGGGTCGAGCACTTGGGGGTCGGCGTCAGCAGTGCGATCCACGAACTGACGGCGTTCGCGGTTGTTGGGCATGGGACGGAGCTCAGCTATCCGCCGTCCCAGACGTCGTGATCGGCGCGACGCGTCCGGTGGCCGCGTTCCGAGCGGCTTCTGAGTCAGACGCAAGATCGGTCCGCGCGGGTGTGCCGTCCGGCGCGCTCGTATGTGCTTCTGATGAGGTTGGCCATGCCTCGATCGTGGTGGCATCCCACAGCCGTCTGAGGCGAACCCCGGGGTGCAATCCAGCGGTCGTGGGATGGCGTTCGCACGGTCGTTGGCGGAGCGTGTGGGCGGTGAGCCAATTAACAGCGAGCACGGCGGGCCTGCGGGAACGGCGGATACTCTGGCGAGGCGACCTCGTCGAGCAGTCATCCCGTCTGAACTCGGACGGTGGTGGGGCCGACATGATCGCGAACACGCTGGTGGCCGGCGGCGCGGGGGCGCCGCGGGTGAGGCCGCCGCCGGTCTGCGAGTGCGCCCGCGCACCCCTGGGGGGACCGCTGGATGCCGGGTCGCGAGCGTGGGTGGCTCGTCTGCGCGGGATCGAGCCGGTGCGTCGCTTGGCGATCGCCGAGCTTCACGAGCGCCTACGCCGTGAGGCGGGGTTCGAGATCCGCAAGCGTGCAAGGCGCCTGCCGGAGCTTGCGGCGAGGGATCTCGACGATCTCGCCGTGCAGGCCGCCGACGACGCGCTCATCACGCTGTTGCGCAAGCTCGACGACTATCGGGGTGACAGCCAGTTCTGGACGTGGGCGAAGAGATTCGCGCAGCTCGAGGCGCCGGTCAGCATCCGCCGCCACCTGGGGCACGACCGCCTCCCACCGGCCGACGCCTCGCCTGCGCTACTGGATCCAGCGGCCGCCGATTACTCTCCAAGGGAGCTGGTTCAGCTCCGGCTGCTGCTGCGGAGGGTCATCGAGGTGATCAATGGCCAGCTGACCGAGCGCCAACGAACCGTTGTGGTCGAGATCGCGATCAACGGCAACTCACCGGCGGCGCTGGCGATGCAGCTGCACACAACGCCCGGAGCGATCTACAAGACGTTGCACGACGCCCGCGCGAAGCTGAAAGCGCAGCTGGCGTTGAGCTGACCCATGTCGCCCGCTCCCGTACCGCACCGACCCTGAGGCACGTGGAGCGCCGGGCACTCGTCCTGGCCATGTCGTTGCGCGCTGGCGGTCATTCAAGCAACGCAGGCGACAGCGGCCCCGGCGGGTAAGACCGCTGCGCGCCTCGACGCTAGGGAGTGATCACCCGGTGGCCGGCATCGGCGGGGATCCGAATCCGGACCCCGCCGTCCTCGCAGTAGCTCCATCCACACAAACATGAGGAGATGAGCGCCATGAAGGCGATCACCGTCGTGCCCGGTAAGCCTGACCAGGTCCAGGTCAGCGACCAACCCGGCCTACAGCCGGAGTCCGGAACTCTGCTCGTGCAGGGGCGGCTGCTGGGCATCTGCGGCACCGATGTCGACATCGTCGAGAACGGCTATGGCTGGCCACCCCCTGGCCATGACCGGCTGGTGATCGGCCACGAGTCGCTCGGCGCCGTCCTCGACGCGCCCGATGGCAGCGGGTTTAGCGTCGGGGACCTGGTCGTTGGAATCGTCCGCCGCCCCGACCCGGTGCCCTGCGGGCCGTGCTCGCAGGGTGAGTGGGACTTCTGTCGCAACGGCCGGTACACCGAGCGAGGGATCAAGGAGCTCGACGGTTACGGCTCCCAGCTGTGGCGCATCGAACCGGACTTCGCGATCCGCGTTGACCCCGGCCTGGGTGACTGCGGGGTGCTGCTGGAACCGGCGTCGGTGCTGGCCAAGGCCTGGGAGCAGACCGACCGGATCTTTAGCCGTGCCACCTGGCGACCCTCAGTCGCGCTGGTCACTGGCGCCGGCCCGATCGGCCTGTTCGCGGCCCTGCTCGGCGTGCAGCGGGGCCTGCAGGTGCACGTGCTCGACCGCGTCGCCACTGGACCCAAGCCGCAGCTGGTCGCCGACCTCGGCGCCACCTTCCACACCGGCGACGTCGCTGACATCGGCGTCACCCCGGACGTGGTGATCGAATGCACCGGTCACGGGCCGCTGGTCTTCGAGCTGGCCAACGTGGTCGCGCCCGACGCGGTCATTTGCCTGACCGGCATCTCCTCCGGCACCCGCACGGTCGCCGTTGGCCTGGACCAGGTCAACAAGGCGATGGTGCTGGAGAACACGGTTCTGTTCGGGTCGGTCAACGCCGGCCGGCGCCACTACCAACAGGCCGCCGACGCCCTGACTAGGGCCGACCGTAACTGGCTGGAGCGCCTGATCACCCGACGGGTCCCGATGAGCGGCTTCGCGGACGCCCTGCACAAGAACGACGACGATGTCAAAGTCGTCGTCGACCTGAACGCTTGAGGGGTCCGCGCGAAGGAAGCGGCCATCAACGCCAGAGCGACTGAGGCCAACCTGGCGACGACGGCATCCGTCGACCGACGTCGAGCCGGACTGCGGATCTGGCCCCGGCGTGGAACCGATGACCGGTGCCCCCAACGCGTTTCGCAGCGGTGACGGTCTGATCTGCCTAGCTCCCGGCGAATCGGCCGGCTCGAGCTGGGGGCTACGCCCGGCGTGAACGGCGGACCGCTCGCGGCGCGCACCCGCACGCTGGGTAAGACCGGTGTTTGGTTCGACGCTAGAGAGTCATGAGCACACGAACCGAGGTGCTATTGCTGGCCGTGGCGGCAAGCTCTGAGGATGCGAGCGTGCGCGGCCCGGGACTCGGCGCGGCGGCTTTGGGGTCAAGGCGCCCCGCGATGCTTGCGCCGATCTGCCGCAGCGATGGTTGGGGCGTTTGATGATGGGTCGCGACGTTGTCGAGAGGCGTTCGCGAACCGGCGCTTTCGTCGGGTCTTCCGCCACTTCGGGTGGACACCGCAGCGGCGACGAGCGCCTTCTGGCCGTCGACTTGGGGGGGACCCATCTTCGCTGCGCGATCGTGAGTCCCGAGGGCGCTGTCAGCGGACACCAGCGCATTGACACGCCGACCACCTCATCCGACGCGGGCCCGGTCGTCGAGTTCATCCGCAGCGCCGCGGCCGAGGCGGATGCCTCCACGGTGGTGATCGGGTTACCCGGTCGAATCGATTATGAGCGCGGCTGCCTGGATCGTGCCCCTAACCTGCCGGCCGGCTGGGTGAGGGCGCTGGACGAGAACGACCTCTCGGAAGCTGTCGGGGTTCCGGTGAGTGTCGCTAACGACGCCGATCTGGCGGCGGTGGGCGAGGCTTGGCTTGGCGCGGGCCGGGCTTGGTCTGACGTGGTGTATCTGACGGTATCCACCGGCGTCGGCGCCGGTGTTGTGTTGGGAGACCAGCTTGTGCACGGGCGTCGCTCCCTCGCGGAGATCGGCCAGAGCTTGGTCGATGAGGCAAGCCTGCGGATCGGAGCAGATGCAACCAGCATCGAGGATGTCGCCTCGGGAGCGGCGCTGGGGCGGCGAGCTGCGGGGGCCGGCCTCGTGGCCAGAGGGCCTGAGATCATCAGCGCGATCAGGGCCGGAGACGCACGTATGGCGGGCGTGTGGGAGGACCAGGTGCGCGCGGTTGGATTGGCGGTAGTCAACTTGACGTGGATATTTACGCCACAGGCGGTGGTGGTCGGGGGCGGGCTCGGCTTGGTCGGTGAGCTGCTGCTTGCCCCAATCCGCGAGTTGGTTGGCCGACTGGGCCCGCCGCTGCTTCCCGAGCCGATCGCGGTCGTGCCTGCGGCACTGGGAGACGACGCGGGCCTGATCGGCGGCGCTGCATGGTCTCGCGCGTTTCGACCCGAAGCGGCTGGCCGGTCTATCTCGCCGTGATGGCCATCACCGGCTGCGTGCCGGTCGATGGAGTCGCCGTGGCGACTGACCGGTTCTTCAACCAAGCGGCCGCGACGCTGGCCGACAGGCGCGGCCCGACGGGGCATGTGACCAGCCGTCCAGATCCCGTGGAGGACTCGGGCGCGGCCGGCCGCCGTGCTCGATGGGATCGCGCCGAGGGCAAACAAGACGGTGCTCTCCCAACTCGCAACGCGACCGCGAGGCGCGAGGCGATCGGTCGAGCGATGCGGGCTCAGAGGCGGAGGAGAGCCCAGAGGAGATCCGCAACCTGACGATCGTTTCGGTCGCCTCACTGAATCTCGCGAGCGCGCGCGCCCTGGCGTACGCGGCCTCGTTCAGACAGCCGGTGCTCGCGCTGCACATCAGCCCCCCCAACCCCGAGGAAGCCAAGCGCTTTCGCGACTACTGGAGCGCTGCACAACCACCTCGCTCCGCGGCTGCGACGAGCGCTCAGGCCACTACCGAAGATCGTCGTGACCACGATCCCGTTCCATCTACCGGCAGGCCAGCCGCGCGGCGGGCACGTGCCAGACGACTGCGCCGGTTGCCGCTAGCCCAGTCCGAGCCGCTTCGCCTGGGTCGAGCGCACTGCCGCCCGGAGCTCATGTCCCGCGGTACGGCACACTGGTCCCGGCGGTGGCATGCTCCGCAATGTCCCGGCGGTGGTTCAGCGGGTCGCAGTTACCTTCGAGAGACCCTTGGGGGCGTCGGGGTCGATGCCTCGCGCCTGTGCCGAGGCGAGCGCGAGCTGTTGTGCGCGCGCGAGCGCCGGGAAGGCCGAGAGCTGATCGCCCAGACCGGCCGGCAACGGCAGGTCCGCGTCGGCTTTGGGTCCGCTCACGCCGACCGGCGCGCCCCGCGCGCGCAACAGGTCGGCCAGTTCGGTCACGTCGGCTGACGCCGGGCCGCCGCCGTCGAACAGCAGCACGTGCACGCCGTGGTCCACCGCCGCGACAGGGCCATGGCGGAGGTCGGCGGCGGAGAACCCCTCGGCCAGCACGCCCGCGCTCTCCTTCAACTTCAGGGCGGCCTCTCGCGCCACGGCGTAGAGCGGCCCGCGAGCGGCGACGAGCATTCGTCGCGCGTCAGCCCAGGACGCGGCCAGCCGCCGCGCGGGAGCGTCGTCCTCGATCGTCTGTCTCACCGCGTCGGGGAGCACCTCAAGGTCAGACCGGCCAAACGGCAGCGGCCCCAGGGCTGCCGCGACCGCGGTGACCGCGAGCAGCTCGCTCATCACCGTCTTGGTCGCGGGCACCGCCCGCTCGGGCCCGGCATCCAGACAGAGGAGCACCTCGGCGGAGCCTGCGAGCGGACTCTTGGCGTCGTTGGTGATAGCGATTGTCCGAGCGCCGCTGGCCCGCATCCAGGTGCACACGTCAACGATCTCCGGGGTCGCGCCGGACTGGCTGAGGGCCACGACCACATAGCCGCTGTAATCGATCTCGGCTTGGTAGAGGGTGTGAAGTGAGGGTGCGGCCAGGCCGGCCGGCCGGCCGGCGGCGGCCTCGCACAGGTAGCGGCCGAAGAGCGCAGCGTGGTCAGAGGAGCCTCGGGCCAGGAACGTCACGCCGAGCAACGGATGAGGAACCATGGCGGCAACCCGCGCGACATCGTCGTCAAAGCGTCTGAGCAGACCGGTCAGGACGCTGGGCTGCTCGGCCATCTCGGCTGCCATCAGCTGGCCGTTCACTTCGCCACCTTCCCCGAACTGACCATTCGGGCCCTCGCGCGCCGCTTCCCGCGACGGTCGGCGACCGCAACGACCCGCTTGATCTCGCCACGGTCGATGCCGAGGACGCATTCCCTCTTCTTGGCGTGCTCGTCGCCGGTTGCGCCTGGCGAGCCCGCGCTCACCCCGCCTCCCTAGGGGCTGCCGTTTCGCCGGCCGGGGGCCCGTTCGACTCACCGACGGTGAGCCCGGCGATCTCGCGGTACGCCTCCCAGATCCGCTTCGGGCCGAACGGCCAGACGCGCTCGACACGGGCCCAGATCAGGTAGGCGATCACTCCCGCACCGAGCCAGGCGCAGGAGAGGATGATCGAAGTGGCACCGGCGGAGCCGTACACGTAGATCCAGCCCCCCAGCGCCAGTAGGCTCGGCAGCGGGTACAGCCACTGCCGGTAGGGGCGGGGCAGGTCGGGCTGGCGGCGCCTGAGGACGGTGAGCGCCGCGATCTGGGCGACGGCCTGGACGATCACGATCACCGCCGTCAGCATGTTGATCACGCTGCTGAGGGTGAAGAACGAGGCGATGATCGTGATCAGCGCCATCACGAGCAGCGCGACGTGCGGGAAGCGGTAGCGGGGATGCAACTTCCCGAATGATCCGAAGAACACGCCGTCGTGCGCGGCGTTGTACGGCACCCGGGAGCCGCCGAGCAGTCCGGTGAACACCGAGGCGAACGCGGTGACGACGATCAGCACGGTGACGACGTCCGCGGCTCCGCGACCCCACGAACCCTGCACGACCAAGGACGCCACCGAACTCGACTTGACAATGTGCTGCCAGGGCACCGCGCCGAGAACGCCGACCTCGAGCGCGAGATAGAGCAGCATCACCGCCAGGATGCTGAGGATGATCGAGCGCGGCATCGTCCGACTGGGGTTGCGCAACTCGTCGGCCATGTACGCCGTGGTGTCATAGCCGAGGTAGTCGTAGATGGTCAGCACCAGGGCGGCACCCAGGCCTACGAAGAACCCGTGGCCGATCGAGAACGCGCCCGCGGGGTAGGTGAAGGCGAGATGGCTGGAGAAGTGGCTGAAGGCGGCGATCGTCACGAGGCCGATGGTGGCGAGCATCACGCACCACAACACGACCGAGATGACCTTGATCGACTCGATCCGGCGGTAGAGGCCAACGACGATGATCAGCACGACGGCGATCGAGATGCCGTGCACCTCGAAATAGCTCATGTGCGGTGCCAAAAAGCCGAGGTACTGAACGAGACCGATCACCCCGGTCGACATGATCAACGGGATAAACAGCACCGCCGTCCATACGAACAGGAACGGCATCAAGCGCCCGGTGCGGTACTGAAAGGCCTCCCGAAGATAGATATAGGACCCGCCGGCGCCGGGCATCGATGCTCCAAGCTCAGACCACACCAGACCGTCCGCCAACGCGAGAACAGCGCCGGCGACCCAGCCGATCACGGCCTGCGGGCCGCCCATCGCTGCCACGACCAACGGGATCGTGATGAACGGGCCGATCCCGACCATCTGGGTCATGTTGATCGCGATCGCCGGCAGCAGGCCGACCGCGCGGACGAACCCTCCGCGCTTGCGCGCGACCTCGGGAACGGTCGTCGCGCTCCCGCTCGAGGCACCTGTCCTTGACGCGGCAGCGCCGCGGCTCGCGGTCATCTCATCCCTCCTTCGTCTGCGCCTGGTGGGATCTGCATCGGTTACGCGAGAACCCTGATATCGGCCGCCCAAACCTGCTCACAGTCCCTCTAGCGTCCCTTAGCCGGCCGTTCTTACCGAGCGAACGCCGGGGCGCTCAGCCTTCCCCGGTCATGCGTCGCCGAGCCTGCCGCAGGCACCGCAGGGGATCCTGTGGCAAGCCCTCCCGAGCCGCGTTGCCCGCACGACCGCGCGATCCGCACGCTCGACTCGAGCTGCCCTAGACCTCGGCAGATCCTGGGCCGGGACCTTGAACTACGTGAACGTCCGCGCGCTGCGTGGCCCCCGCGTGCTCACTCGACACCGAATTCTTGAGGCGGTGGGTGAGAGACCGCGCCGCTCAAAACGTACTGTGCCTCGTCGCCCGGATGATTGGCCGAGGAAGTGGCAGCCGAACTGGTGGCCGCGTTGAGCGCGCCGCTGTTCCGCGGCGCGGAGCGCCCTGCATCGGAGCAACCGAGTACCGAATGCGCCAGGCCGCGGAGCGGCGCAGACGGCGGAGGCGGCGGAGAACGTCACGCCCAACGGCGGCGGGGCAGCTGGAGCGAGGTCCGGCAGTTGACCGCCAACGCCGCCGCCATATGAGCGCAACCCCTGATCACCGGCCCGCGCCGGGACAGCGTAGCCCTCGCCGAGACGGCTGGACCGACCGGCGTGCTCAACCCGCCGCGTGATGCCGGAAGGAGTGACATATGACGCCTGCGTCGTCCGGCGAGCAGTTTGTGATCATGCACGGCGATCAGCGGGCGACGATCGTTGAGGTCGGCGGCGGGGTGCGCGAGTACGAGCTGACCCGACCGAAGAGGTCGCGCCCGTGTCGCACCCAGGCCCACCTCCCGGGCCGACCTTGAGCGACACGGAGTCGAAGCCGCCAACGCGCCGGGGCACCTGAACCGACCACCAGGATTCGCCTTTGTCTGACACATATCCAAGTCACGGGCGCGTCGTCCGGTGCTCGACACCGTCGCGGCTGCCGATCACGAGGTCGGTCGCCAGCCCGCAGAACAGTCCCACCGCCATCACGCCGGCGCGGGCGATCAGCCGGAGCTCCATCCCCGCGGGGTTCTCGACCGGGCCGAAGCGGCAGTCGAGAATGAGGTTGCCCTGGTCGGTGCGGTACGGCGAGCCGTCCGCGGCCGCTCGCCGGGTCACCTCAGCCCCCAGGGACTCCAGGTGCAGCGCCTCCGGACGCCAGCCGAACTCGACGACCTCGACTGGAACGCTGTGGTGGGTCCCGAGTCGCGGCGAGCACTTGGATGAATCGACCACGATGACCTCACGCCGGCTAGCCTGGGCCACGATCTTCTCCCGCAACAGCGCCCCGCCCCCGCCCTTGATCAGGTTGAGGGCAGGGTCGACCTCGTCGGCCCCATCGATGGTGAGATCGATGACGGGGTGCTCTTCCAGGCTCGTGACCGGGATGCCCAGGTCGGCGGCGGTGGCCGCCGCTCCCTCAGAGGTGGGGATGCCCGTCACATCGGTGAGGCTGCCTTCCGCCAGGCGTTCGGCGATGCGACGCAGAGCGAACACGGCGGTGCTGCCCGTGCCGAGCCCCACCACCATCCCGGCCTCGACCAGCTCCGCGGCCCACTCAGCGGCGACGCGCTTGCCCTCGGCAAGCTCGCCGGCGTTGGCGGCTCTCACCGGCCGAGGACCTCCTTGACCTTGGCGGCGACCGCGTCGGGGGTGATACCGAAGAACTGGTACAGGTCCGGGCCCTTACCCGACTTACCAAACGTCGTCATGGCGACCACGTCGGGGGTCAGTGCCGACCAGCCGAACGGGCTGGCCGCCTCAACCCCGACCCGCGGAATGCCCGGCGGGAGGATCGCATCGCGCTCAGAGGCCGGGCGCTCGAAGAACAACTCGAAGGATGCCAGCGAGACGACCCGCGCGCCGATCCCCTCGCCGGCCAGAAGGTCACGTGCCCCCAGGGCAACCTCGACCTCGGAGCCGGTGGCGATGATCGCCGCATCGTCACCGGGAACGAGGATCGCGCCCCGGACGTCGACGGTGTCGGGGTCGAGCACCGTCAGTCCCTGGCGGGAGAGCACCAGGGCGCTCGGGCCGGGGCGCTGCAGCGCGACCGCCCACGCCTGGGCCGCCTCGTTGGCGTCAGCCGGGCGGATCACGGTGAAGCCGGGCATCGCGCGCAGGCCGGCGAGCTGCTCGACGGGCTGGTGGGTGGTGCCGTCCTCGCCCATCCCGATCGAGTCGTGGGTGAACACCCAGACGCAGGGAAGCTGCATGATCGCCGAGAGCCGCAGCGCCCCGCGCATATAGTCAGAGAAGCAGAAGAAGGTCGCCCCGAACGGGCGCAGACCCCCGTGGGCGGCGATGCCGTTGACGATCGCGCCCATCGCGTGCTCGCGCACGCCGAAGTGGATGCTGCGTCCGGCCCATTCGTGGCGGGCCACGTCGGGATCGGCGTTCAGATGGGTCTCGGTGGAGCTCTGTACGTCCGCCGCGCCGCCCATAAGCTCGGGGATCGCCTCCGCGAGGGCGTTCAGCGTCTGGCCGGCCGCCACCCGGGTGGAGATCTTCTCCGTGCCAGGCTCGAACCGTGGCAGCGTCCCCTGCCACCCGTCGGGCAGGGTCCCGGCCATCACCCGCTCGAACCCGGCGGCCAGGTCGGGCTCTTCCTGGCGGTAGCGCTCGAAGCGCTCGAGCCAGCGCTGCCGGGACTTGGCCCGCTCGGTCACCTGGCTGCGCCAGGTCTTGTAGACGTCGTCGGGGATCTGAAACGGCTCGTAGGGCCACTCGAGTAGGCCGCGCGCGATCCCGGCGTACTCCGGTCCGACCGCGGCGCCGTGGGAGCGGTGGTCGTCGTGGATTGGGGTGCCGATGCCGATGTGCGAGTGCATCAGGACGATGGTCGGCCGCTCGGTCTCCTGGGCGGCGCCGGCCAGGGCGACGTCGATCGCCTGAAAGTCGTCGACCTCGAACAGGCGCACCACGTGCCAGCCGTAGGCCAGGAAGCGGGTGGCGACATCCTCGGTGAAGGTCCAGGAGGTCGGGCCGTCGAGGCTCACGTGGTTGTTGTCGTAGAGCAGCGTCAACTTGCCGAGGCCGAGATGGCCGGCCAGGGAGCAGGCCTCGGCCGAGATGCCCTCCATCAGATCGCCGTCGCCGCACTCGACGAACACCCGATGGTCGACCACGCCCAAGCCCTCCCGGTTAAACCGCGCCGCGAGGAGCCGCTCGGCGATCGCCATCCCGACCGCGTTGGAGACCCCCTGCCCCAGCGGCCCGGTCGTGACCTCGACGCCGGGCAGCAGCCCGCGCTCGGGGTGGCCCGCGCAGCGAGAGCCGAGCTGGCGGAAGGAGCGAATGTCGTCGAGAGTCGTGTCGTAGCCGGCGAGGTGCAGTGCCCCGTAGAGGACCATCGAGGCGTGCCCGCCGGAGAGCACGAAGCGGTCTCGGTCCACCCAGCCCGGATCGGCCGGGTCGTGGCGGAGATGGCGGGTGAACAGCCGGTAGATGACCGGGGACAGGTCAAGCGGAGCGCCCGGGTGCCCCGACACCGCCCGGTTGATTGCATCGACGGCCAGGAAACGCAGCGCGCCCACGGCCGGGTCGTAGATGTCGGGAGGGATCACTGCCCCCCGGTCATGGCGGGTGGGCACAGCATGCTCAGTCGTGCTCATCGAAGCCTCTTCTCTGTGCAGCTGTTGTGGTCATGAAGCCTTCCTTCCCCGCAGCTCGCGGTAGCGGCGAACCAGCCCCGCGGTCGAGGGATCCTGCCCGCCCAGATCCGGTGCGGCGGCTCCGATCAAGGCGGGCGCCAGGCGCTGGGCCATCGCCTTGCCCAGCTCGACGCCCCACTGGTCAAAGGAGTCGATCCCCCAGATCGCCCCTTCCGTGAAGACCGTGTGCTCGTAGAGGGCGACGAGTTGGCCGAGCACCGACGGAGTCAGCTTCGGCACCAGGATCGTCGAGCTCGGCCGGTTGCCAGGCATCACCTTGTGGGCCACCAGCCCAGGGGGAGCCCCCTCGGCTTCGATCTCCGCGGCGGTCCGGCCGAACGCCAGCGCAGCGCTCTGAGCAAAGCAACTCGCCATCAGCAGGTCGTGCTGGTCGCCGATCTCCCGGGTCGGTGAGCCGAAGGCGATGAAGTCCGCGGGGATCAGCTTGGTGCCCTGGTGGATCAGCTGGTAGAAGGCATGCTGACCGTTGGTGCCCGGCTCGCCCCAGAACACCTCACCCGTCTGGAGCCCAACGCTGTCACCGTCCAGGCGGACCGACTTACCATTTGACTCCATCGTGAGCTGCTGGAGGTAGGCGGGAAAACGCGCCAGGCGCTGCGCGTAGGGCAGCACGGCATGCGTCTGGGCCCCGAAGAAGTTGTTGTACCAGACGTTCAGCAGGCCCTGGATCACCGGCAGGTTGGAGCCCGGTGGCGCTTTAACGAAGTGCTCGTCGATCGTTCGAAATCCGGTGAGCATCTCCTCGAAGGCCTCCTTGCCGATCGCGACCATCAGCGAGAAGCCGATCGCGGAGTCATACGAGTAACGACCACCCACCCAGTCCCAGAGCACGAGCATGTTCGCGGGGTCGATGCCGAACTGAGCCACCGCCTCGGCGTTGGTGGATACCGCGATGAAATGCCTGGCGACCGCGTCCTGGCCGGCGTGAAGCCCGTCCAGCAGCCAGTCCCGGGCGGCGGCGGCGTTGGTGAGGGTCTCGGCGGTGGTGAACGTCTTTGAGCACACCACGAACAGCGTCTCGGCCGGGTCGAGGTCGTAGGTCTTCTCCCACAGGTCGACCGGGTCGACGTTGGAGACAAAGCGGCAGGCGATGTCCGGGGCCGCATAGTCCTTGAGCGCCTCGTAGGCCATCGCCGGACCGAGGTCAGAGCCGCCGATGCCGATGTTCACCACGTGGCGGATACGCCTTCCGGTGTGCCCGGTCCATCGCCCGTCCCGGATCCGGTCAGCCAGCTCCCCCATCTGGGCCAGGACCGCCTGCACCTGGGAGACCACGTCGGCGCCGTCCACCTCAAGATGGGCTTCCGGGGGCATCCTGAGGGCGACGTGCAGGACCGCCCGGTCCTCGGTGCTGTTGATATGGCGACCGGCAAACATCGCGTCACGGCGCTCGGCCAGCTCGGCCCGCTCGGCGAGCGCGAGCAGCAAGCGCATCGTCTCCTCGGTGACCCGGTGCTTGGAGTAGTCGAGCACCAGGTCGCCAGCACTGACGACCATCCGCGTCACCCGCCGGGGATCCCGCGCGAACAGCTCCCGCAGATGGACATCCGCAACCGCCTCGTGATGGGCCGCAAGCGCGGCCCATTCTGGGCTTGCGGCAATCGACGCTTCAGCGCTCACGTCCACTTCCTCTCCTCATCACAGCCAGCGGAGACATCGCCGTTCTCAGGCGCGCGTCGATCACGACGCCGTCGCGGTGACGGCCGCCGCTTTTGACTCGATCGAAGCCATCAGGTCCTCCCAGGCGCTCACGAACGACGCCGCCCCTTCGGTCTGCAGCGTGGCGGCCAGCTCTGCGACATCGATCCCCGCCGCCTCGATCTTGGCGATCGTCTCGTCGGCGTCGCCGCCGTCGGCCGCCAGCATCTCGCCGACCTTGCCGTGATCGGCGAACGCCTCGAGCGTCGCCGGCGGGATCGTGTTGATCGTCTCCGGCGCCGCCAGCGCCTCGAGGTAGTAGGTGTCCGGCTTGGCCGGGTCCTTGGTACCCGTGCTCGCGAACAGCAGCCGCTGCGGGCGCGCGCCGTGCGTCTCAAGCGCACTCCAGCCGTCCGAACTGAAGATCTGGCAATAACTGCGATATGCCTGCTTGGCCACGGCGATCCCGAGCCTGTCCTTGAGCTCCTCTGGGAGCTCCTCGACGCTGGCGACGTCCCAGCGCGATACGAAGATCGACGCCACTGAGGCCACGTCCAGGTCATGGCCGGCAGCGCTGCGGCGCCGCAACCCTCGCTCATACGCGCCCGCGGCGGCCCGGTACTGGGCATCGGAGAACAGCAACGTGACGTTGATCGGAATGCCGGCAAACGTCAGCTCCTCGATCGCCGGCACGCCCTCGGCGGTGCCGGGGATCTTGATGAAAAGGTTCGGCGTCGCAGCCTGATCGTGCAGCGTCTTCGCCTGGGCAATAGAGCCCGCCGTGTCATGCGCGAGGCGCGGCGAGACCTCCAGCGATACCCAGCCGTCCCTGCCCCGGGTGGCGTCCCAGACCGGCTTGAACAGCGCCGCCGCATTGCGGAGATCTTCGAGCGCCAGCTCGAAGAACTGCGCCTCGGTGTCCAGCCCGCCGGCCGCCAGCTCCCGCTCCTGCTCGTCGTAGTCGTCGCTCCCGGTGATCGCCTTGTCGAAGATCGACGGGTTCGAGGTCAGGCCGGTGATGGCGTCCTTCTCGATATAGCGCGCGAGCTGGCCGCTGGTGAGCAACGCCCGTGTGATGTTGTCGAGCCACAGACTCTGGCCCGCCTCGTGAAGCTGCTGTGCCGCGTTCATGCTTGGCTCCCTTCAGATATCGATCGGTAGAGCGCGATCAGGCCGGCAGCGAACACCCGAGGCGGGCAGCGACCGCAAAATGCACGACCGACGGGTCCACACCTACCTAGTGTCGTTTCACGGTCCATATCTACCTAGCGTCGTCTCGTCACCCGGTCTTACCGCCGGCGACGGCGACGGGCGAGGAAAGCGAGCCGATCCGACAACCGCCTCGCGCTCGATCCGCGGGTCGTGGCGGACGCAGATCCACCTGGCAGCGGCCGAAGATCAGCGATGGGTGACGGCGTAGCGCAGGAAAACAGAGCTGTCGTGCTCCAGCACCCACAGCAGGCGGAGCTTGAGAGATTCAGGCGGTGATTTGCCGGTCGAGATGGGGAGCTCGATCCCGCCGGCCAGCGTAGTGGAGACGGTGAGGAAGAACTCGTCGAGGAGCTCCTCGGCGAGAAGCAGGCCGAGGACCGTCGGGCCACCTTCGCAAAGCACTGACTGCACTCCATGGTGGTTGCGCAGGTGGCGCAGAACCGCGGTCATGGTTAGCCGGCCGGGAGCCATCCGGGTGACCTCGACGCGGGCCGGGGTCGCGGGAAACGGCTTGCCTGCGCTCGTATAGACGGCGATCGTCGAATCGGGGTCCTGGAAGATGGGGATGTCGACCGGCAGGTGCAGGCTGCGAGTCACTACGCAGGCCAGCGGGTCGGGGTGCAAGCCGGCGCCCTGTCGAGCGCTTCTCAGCTCGGGGTCTCGTACCAAGCGTCCGTAGCGTTCGATGCGCATGGTGCGGGCGCCGACGAGCACGGCGTCCACGCGAGTGCGCAAGCGCTGAAAGAGCTCGTGATCGGCCTGATCGCCCAACGGACCAGAGCGCCCATCGACCGTTGCCTTGCCGTCGGCGGTGGCGACGAAGTTGCAGATCACGTATGGGCGATCAGAGACCGTTCCGGCCCCGGGATCCAGGCTGGCGACTGCCTGCTCGGCAGTCACCCTCGAGCTCGGGTGTGGGTACAGGCGGTTGAGCGACTCTGGATGCGAGGGGATGGCGTCTCCGTTGGTGTCGAAACCGTGTAAAGGCCGGCCCACCGGCCGTAGGCGGGCGAGGCCTCGTTTCAGTCACGCCGCTCAGCCTCTTGCAGTTTTGCTCTAGCGTCGCCAGCTGCGCGGGTCTTACCCTGTCGATCGTAAGAGATCGACACAGAACGACGCTACAGACTCATGCGCTATGTGTCGTTGGTCCTCGGCTTGGTGGCGTGGGGCGAGTGCGCGCACACGGTCGACGTTTGGCGGGAGGCGCGACAGGAGGGTAGGCGATCGACGTCCGCTTGAAGCGCGCGTATGACCCGGCGGCGTCCTCGGATGGATATCGCGTGCTGGTGGACAGGCTGTGGCCGCGCGGGGTCTCCCGCGCGCGGGCCAAGCTCGATGAATGGGAGAAGGAGCTGGCGCCGAGCGCCGAGCTGAGGAAGTGGTTCGGGCACGAGCCGAGCCGCTTTGAGGAGTTTCGCCGACGCTACATCGCGGAGCTTCGCGGCCAACGTTCGCGGTTGACCGCGCTCCGGCGCCGGGCACGGGCCGGCACGCTGACGCTGGTCTACGGCGCCCGCGACAGCGAGCACAACGAAGCCGTCGTCCTGGCGGAGGTGTTGCGGCGTGGACTGCCGACGGCGCAGAGCGACCGCGGAAACCCACCGTAAGAACCGGGGACCCATCGACGCTAGAGGTGTATGCCAGTCAGAGCGCTACCGCGTCTTGTTCCGGTCCCGAGGATCGGTCAGGCGCTTGGGCAGGGCAGGCAGGCGTGTCCCGTGCCCTCACAAGCTCGCGCGTTCACCCACCGCCCCCTAGCGCCCCCCGGGCATGACCGGGTGGCTCGCCGATCGGCGGGTCGCCCGGCCGCCCCGGGTGACCGCCCAGGG
>JBDTEE010000175.1:0-7403 GCA_039922645.1 Solirubrobacteraceae bacterium
GGAGAGCCAGCCGCTTCTCCTTAACCGCCTGGCGGAGCTCCTCGGACGTGAAGCCCTCGTCCTGCAGTCGCGTCAGGAGCTCCTCGCGCTGCTCGCGCGCTTTGCCGTCCAAATCGTCGAGCAGTCCCTCGGCGGCGAAGTCCATTCCGGGCATCCTGCCCGATCGGGGCCGGGTTCGCTAGCATCGCCGCTGTCCTCGTGGGCGTAAGAATCATGCCGCGCCCGTCCAGCCGACTGAATCTCCAAGCACCATGCTGTCGATCCTGATGCCCGTCTACAACGAGCGCGACCGCGTCGAGCGCGCTATCGCCGAGGTCCTGGCCACCGAGCTGCCGACCGATTTCGAGCTCATCATCATTGACGACGGGTCAACCGACGGTACGCGGGAGATCCTGCGCGGTGGCAACTCCGATCCCCGGGTTCGGTTGGTCGAGCATGAGCACAATCAGGGCAAGGGCGCGGCCATCCAGACCGGCCTGACCCACGCTCGCGGGGAGTACTCGGCCATCTTCGACGCCGACCTCGAGTACGACCCCGCCGACCTGGGGCTGCTCATGCCTCCGTTGCTCGACGGGCGCACCAATGCCTGCTTCGGCGTGCGCGCCTTCGACGGCTACACCAGCCACTCGTTCCTGTTCGTCTTGGGCAATAAGGGCGTCACGCTGGCCTGCAACGTGCTCTACAACGTATACCTGCACGACATCATGACCTGCCACAAGATGATTCGGACCAAGCTCTTCCGGAGCCTCCCCTTGCGCTCACCGGGCTTCGCGATCGAGCCCGAGATCACCGCCCGGCTCGTGCAACACGGGGAGCGCATCTTCGAGGTGCCGGTCCACTACCGGGCTCGGTCCACCGACGAGGGTAAGAAGCTGACCGCACTGGACGGCGTGCGGGTCATCGGTACGCTGCTGCGCTGCCGATTCTCCCGGCCCGCTAGCCGGACCGCCTAGCCGGCCCTTCACTTCGCGCCGGCGGGTGTCGCCGGACTGGACGCTGGGCCGCGGGACTGACCCCCGGGGCGATCTGCTGCGTAGAGCGGTAGCTCGACTGGATGACCGGGAAGAGTGGCGTGGGGTTGCCGTACTGGTCGATCTCGCCCTTCTCCACGAATGGCGGATCGCCAATCGGGTTGCCCCCGGTCCAGCCCGGTTTGGCGGCGAAATTCTGCAGGGCAAACCAGATCGCCCCTGACAAGTAGGGCTTGGAGGCAAAGACGCCCAGGTGATAGCGTGCGAGGTCGGCCTGAAACTCGTAGGTCCCGCGCTCATCCACCGGGCCGTGACGGTTGGCCTCGAAGCCGAACTCGGTGACCATCAGCGCCTTGCGCGGATAGCAGTTGTGCAGGAAGTCCAGGAACGGACCCAGCGCCTGGCGATCGTCGGTGGTGCCACCGCCCTCCTGGAACCAGCCGATGTAGTCGTTGAAGCCGATCGCGTCGAGCGGGGCATAGGCGGACTGACATCCCACCCCGGGCCAGGTGACGATGGCCATCCCCACCGGGCGCGTCGGATCGAGCTGATGGGCCAGGGCCGCAGCGCCGGCGATGTAGACGGCCTCGGGGTGATTGGGCGGGTTGGGCAGCTCGTTGCCGATGCTCCACAGGAGCACCGAGGGGTGGTTCTGGTTGGTGAGGATGTCCTGACGGAGCATCGCGTGCGCAGCCGCCAGCCAGGCGCGGTTGCGCAGGTAGCCCGTGGCGGTCTGGTAGGCGGGGATCTCTGACCAGATCAGGATCCCGTCCTGGTCAGCGACCTGCTGGATCTGCGGATTGAGGGGGTAGTGCGAGCGGATGATCGTCCCCCCGAGCTCTCGGATCCAACCGACCAGCGCCTGGAGTTGGGCGGGACTGAGCGCCGCCCCGGTGATCAGGTTCTGCTCGTGCACATTGACCCCGCGCAGATGCAGGGCCCTCCCGTTGAGCAGCAGCGCCCCGCCCGGGCCGACGGTGATGCTGCGCACGCCGCTGTAGGTGAAGTAACCCTCAAGGTGTCGTCCTCGGGCATCGGACAGCCTCACGGTGGCCCGATACAGGTAGGGGCTGTCCGGGGACCACAGGTGCGGCGCGCTCAGTCGCGTGGAGGCATGAGCGATCCAGGCTCCGCCGGCGGGGATCGTGTGGCCGCCGAAATTCAGCTGGTGGGCGCCATAGGTGCCCCGGAGCACCACGGTCTGGGCGCTTGCCGTCGGGTTGGTGACCGTCACCTGGTCCTTGACCGTCGCGGCACAGGTCGGGCAGGGGAGTACGGGGCGAACCTGAGCCACCGAGATGTCGGCGCGGGCCACCGCCCGCAGGTACACCTCGCGCTGCAGGCCACCGAAATTCCACCAGCCGCCGCTCGGACCGGGCGGAAGCGAGGCGCCGTTGCGACGGTCATCAACCCTGACGATCAGGCGGTTGATCCCTGTGTGAACGCCCTTGAGGGCGAACTCGAAGGGCAGGTAGGCACCGTCGTGGTGGCCGATCTGGCGCCCGTTGAGCCACACCGTAGCGTCGTAGTTCACGGATTCGAAGCGCACGATCCAGCTGCGGAAGCGAGTCGGGACATACTTGCCGAAGGCACCCGCGGGCAGGGTGAAGTCACGCCGGTACCACCCGACCGAGCCGTTCATGCTGGCCGAGCTCAGATCCCCGGCGTTAAACGAGTTGGGCACGCTCACTCCTGACCAGCCAGCGGTGTTGGCCGGCCCGCGCCACCAGCCGTCCTGGACGCCGACATCGCCGGGATCGGCCTGGTAGAGCCACTGGCCACCGAGCAGGTAGCGGTCATCCTGACCGTCGGCGTAGAGGGCGCCCTTGGTCGGTGGCGTGGCCACGTAGGGCCCCCCGGTCTGGGCCGTCGCCGGGGCACTGGCCAGCAGCGAGAGGCCGACCGTGAGAATGAGAATGAGCCCGAGTTTGCGCCCGGTTACGGCGCTCGGAGCACGGGAGCGGCGGGGCCGACCGCCGCTACAATCGCCCGCCGATGTCCGTCGTCGATCCGCCGCCGCCGAAGGCGCGGCCGCCCGCGACCGATCCCGGCGGCCAATCCGGACGTGCTCGCGGCCGCTCATGGAGCGCCTCGCTGGCCGGTCACGCCCGCACGCCGCTGTTCCTGTCCGCCGTTCTCTGCGTGGTTCTGGCGGCGCTCTCGGCCGCCGTTCTGCCCACCGTGCCCAGCTATGACCCATGGTCCTGGATCGTCTGGGGCAGAGAGGTAACCGATCCCCACCTGAGCTTCCTGGTCAGCGGCGGTCCGTCCTGGAAGCCGCTGCCGTTCATCTTCACGACCATCTGGGGCCTGTTCGGCGGTGCCGCGCCGACCCTGTGGGTGATCACCGCGCGCGCCGGTGGCCTGCTCGGACTGGTCTTCGCCTGGCGTCTGGCCAGCCGTCTGCTCGGTGGAGGCTGGGCCGGTGCCGCGGCGGGAGGCCTGGCCGTGGTCGGGGTGGTCCTCACCCAGGATTGGCTCTACTACTGGCTGCGCGGAACCTCCGAGGTGGTGCTGATCGCCTGCTCGCTGGGCGCCGTGGACCGCCTGCTCGACGGCCATCGTGCCCAGGCCTTCGTGCTGGGGGTGGCCGCCTCGCTTATCCGCCCTGAGTGGTGGCCGTTCATCATTCTCTATGCGGCCTGGTTGTGGTTGCGCGACCCGGAGTGGCGCACCCTCCGGATGAGGGGCTTCCTGCTTGCGGGTCTCCTGGTCATTCCGTTCCTGTGGTTCGTGCCGCCCTGGATCGGCTCCGGCCAGCCCTTCCTCGCCGCCACCCACGCCGCTAAGTACAACGGGCATCTGGGCGCCCATCGGCTGCGGGCGGTAATCGGTCGCGGCATCGACCTCCAGATCCTGCCGGCGCTGATCGCGGCCGTCGTCGCCGTCGCCCTGGGCTGGTGGCGGCAACGAGACCGTCTCCTGGTGGCCATGGCCGCCGCCATCATCGCCTGGTGGGTGGTGGTGATCGGCATGACGCTCGACGGCTATCCGGGTCTCGAGCGCTTCTTCCTGCCTGCGGCGGCACTCACGTGTGTTCTCGGCGCGGTGGGAATCATGCGCCTGGCGCTGCTCGCCGGGGGAGTGCTGGAACGCCACCGGCTGATCGTCGCGGCGGTGACGGCGGTCGTCCTGGTGGGTGTCTCGATCCCCTTCACGACGAAGCGTTTCGCCGAGACCCGGGCGGCCGGGCCGGCTGCCTCGACTGCGGTGAGGACGCTCGCGCACCTCGATGTCACCGTGGCCGCCGCGGGCGGGCACCGCGGCGTCTTTCCCTGCAAGACCAGCTTCGCCGCCGTCAATCATGGTGTGCAGACGGCGCTGGCCTGGAAGCTGCACGTGACCCTCGAGCGGGTCGGGACCAGCATGCACGCCCCCGGACTGGACTTCATCGGCCCCCACAACGGAACTGACGGCGAGGCGGCGCCGGTCGACCCCCGGCTCACCCAGCACCAGACCCTGGTCAGCGTGGACGGCTGGCGGGTGGTGCGGCTGACCGATCCGAACCATCCGGATCTCAGAGCCTGCGTCGGACGCTGAGCCGTTCCGGGTGGTCCGGGTGGCGCGGGCACCGGTCATCCCCGGATCCCCCGCCGGGTCACGTGCTTCTTGCCCTTGCCCGTGCGTTTTGTCGGCTTCTTTGTCTTCGTCGCCGCCCCCGTGATGCGGATCTTTCTGTGGACTACGGTGCGGTTCCCGGCCCGATCGGTCACCACCACGGTCAGCGTGAAGGTTCTCCGGCGGCGGTAAGCGTGGGTGGCGCTGTAATGGGTTGAGGTCTTGGCGCCGTCGCCCCAGCGCACCTGCACCGTATTCACGCCAGAGACGCGTGAGGACGGCAGGCCGGGTCGCGTGTCGTGGGCGTGAACGTAGACGTGGATCACACCCCAGGGACGGCGCGATCCCGTGACCCGGACCGAAACCATGGGAGCCAGCGAGTCGACAAACACGGTGGCGCTCCGGGCCACGGTTGCCCCGCCGGCCTGGTTGGTCGCGGTTACCAGCCACACGTGGGGTCCCTGGGCCACCCTGCCGGGCACTCGCACCGAGGTCGCGGTGGTCCGCGCGACCAGGGCGCCACCAAGCTTGACCGCGTAGGTTGGGCTGCCCCATTCCTCGGACGCCGCCGACCAGGACAGGACGGGGTTGACGCGAGTCGAGTAGGCGAAGTGGCTGATCGGGCTGAAGCCCCCCGGATTCTGGAAGAGCTGGGCGGTGACGATGCGGGTCTGACTGCCGCTGCCCTGCACCCAGGCCGCCGCTGCGTCCCCGGCCAGATCGCCGCCGGCGGCCAGACCCTGGTCGGCGTTGGTGGCGCCAAGGCCCGATGAGGAGACGACCTGGTCGCCGTTCAGCGTGGTGCCGTCGGGGGCATAGCGAAGGCGAATCTCCGCCGGTGATCCGTTGCCCTGGTCCTGCTGCCAGGCGATCAGCGTCGAAACCGTCCCAGCCGTCGCCGGGACGGCGTCGGGGGCGCTGGCCTGGGGAAGCCCGTTGACCTGCTCCACGGTCTCGGGCGTATCGTCGCTCCCCAATAGGAGCGCGAACAGGTTGTGGCTGGTCGTCTGCTCGGCGGTGACGAATCCGACGCCGAATTCGGTCGGCGCAGTGGCTGGTTGATCAGCGCTCCCTCCCACCGGGGAGCTGATGCCGTCGACGGCCCTGGCTCCGGTGAACTGGTCATCCAGCATGCGGTTGAAAAGCACGCGCGTCTGAGCGTCGGCCAGCGTCTCGCAGAAGGCGACTGAGGCATAGGAGGAGTCGCCACCGGCGCCGACCGTCGGCTGATCGGCCGACACCTCATTCAGGCCATTGAAAGAGCTCGGGTCGGCCCGGTAGGAGGCGGAGCTCGGAGTGGTACCGACGATGCGTCGCAGATAGACGTGACCATTCTCGCCCCAGACGACGATCCCGGTGCCATCCCCACTGGCCACCACCGAGGGACGACCCGCGCCGCTGCCCGCATTGTCGCCCGGGTTCTCATCGAGAGGGGTCGAGGACAGCGCCCACTGGCCCGCGTAGTAGTAGGCCACGCGGACATCGCTGCCGCCGGCTCCGGAGGCGGTGAAGGCCAGATAGGCCTTCCCGAAGCTGCTGATCGACAGGGCCGGATTGCTCGCGCTGGGATACAGCGGCTGAGGAGCCGAGAAGCCGCTGAGGGCGCTCGTCGCCTGCACCACGTAAAGCTCGCCGCCGTTGACGAAGGCCACCACGAGGAGGCCGCCGTTCGATGCGGCGATGACCGGATGCGAGGACGGCCCAGCCAGACCAGGGTCCAGTTGGGTCGGCGGCTGAAATCTCCCGCCCAGCAGCGCGGAGACGAAGACATGCGTGACCCCGCCGACGTTCTTGAGATAGACCAGGCCGCCGGTGCCGTCGCGGGCGACGCTGAGGCCGGAGAGCCCGACGATGTCCGCGCTCGGACCATCGACGACGGTGTTGCTTGGAGCTAGCGTGGGGGTCCGGCGAACCGCCGCGCCGGCGGGGGCGGCCAGGGCCAGCGCGGCCAACAGGATCACCAAACCCCGGGCGCCACGGTGATCTAGGGCCTCTCGGTGTGAGCGGAGGGACGCTATGACACCGCTACAACAGCGCGAGTCGCCATAGGTTGCGGTGCCCGGCTGTCCCCAACACAGCGGCAATGAAACTCCCGGGCGCCGGGAGCCGGACCAGGGCAGGCGTCCGGGCCGGCGCGGAGAATCACTGACGCATGCTCGTGCTCGGAATCGATCCCGGGACCGCGAGCACGGGCTTCGGACTCGTCCGGAGCACCGGCTCGCGGCTATCCGTCCTCGCCCAGGGCGTCATCTCGACGCGGCCGGGGAATGCCCTGGAGCGACGACTGGCCGATATCTACGCGCGGGTGGGCGAACTGCTCGACGAGCACCAGCCCGACGCCGTGGCCGTGGAGGAGCTGTACTTCGGCGCCAACGTGCGCACCGCCTTCGCCGTCGGGCAGGCGCGGGGGGTTGTGCTCCTGGCCGCCGGGCAGCGGCACGTGCCCTCCCGCTCATACACACCCCAGCAGGTCAAGAGCGCGGTGTGTGGTCATGGCCGCGCCGATAAGGCCCAGGTCGGCAACATGGTGGCGCGCCTGCTGGGGCTGGCCGCGGCGCCGACGCCCGATCACGCCTCCGACGCATTGGCAGTGGCCATCTGCGATCTGAACCGGGCACCGCTGGCCGATGCCGTGGCGGCCGCGGCGGGGGCACCGCGGTGATCGCGCTGATCTCCGGCAGCGTCGCTGTGCGGCGGACTGACCACGTGGTGGTCGATTGCCAGGGAGTCGGTTACCGGCTGGCCGTCTCGGGTGAGACGCTGCGGCAGGTCCCCGCTGTCGGCCTGCCCGTCACCCTTCACACCCATCTGGTGGTCCGCGACGATGCTCTGGCCCTGTACGGCTTCGCCACCGAGGAGGAGCGCGACCTTTTC
>JBDTEE010000176.1:0-7689 GCA_039922645.1 Solirubrobacteraceae bacterium
CCCGGAGAGGACGAACGCGACGCGATCCGAACGCGAACTCATAACCGGTAGGCGTCGTCAGCAAAGCGGTTCTTACGCCCGCTCGGGATCAGCGAGCAGCTCGACACGCACAGTGCCAGTAAGAACCTGACGTTGGGCGACGCCAAGAGGACTAACAAACCCATGACCACTCCGAAGGAGACATAAATGTCAACCGCCGACCTCACATCAGCTCCCAACCGCGCCGGGTCTCGGACCCGGCAGCAAGCCCTCGACCGTTTTAAGAGCGATCCCGCCTACCAAGCGTTCGTGCTCTTGCGCGTCGGTTTCACGGCGCTGCCGCTCATCATGGGCATCGACAAGTTCTCCAACACGCTGGTCAACTGGGAGCATTACCTCGCTCCATGGATCCACAACCTCAGCCCACTCAGCGCGCTTGGCACGATGCACGTCGTCGGAGTGATCGAGATCGTCGCCGGCGTCGCCGTCGCGATCAAGCCCCGCTACGCGGCATACATCGTCGCCGCCTGGCTCGCCGGGATCGTCGTGAACCTGCTCAGCTACTCCGGCTACTACGACATCGCCCTGCGCGACTTCGCACTGATGCTGACCGCCCTCACGCTCGGACGCCTCGCATCCAAGTACGACCCCCCAGGGTTCCAGAACCTCAAGAACCTGCTCCACAACTAACGCCCAGCGCTCGTGCAACGCCCCGGTCGGCGCCGCCAAGCCCCGGTGCCGACCGGCCGTCGGGAGCCACCCGGCCGGTTGTCACCTTTCAAGCGCGGTCATCGAACCCGGGATGAGATGAGTGCATCGTCGCTTTGGGACGTCGCCGTTGCACTGAAAGATGGGGGCTTATCACCATTCCAACCACGACGCCTCGAGCGCAAGCTTGGAGATAGCTGCATATCAGCACTGCGCCCGGCCGCAGACATCGCCATTAGCCCTTCGTCCGTGCCGCTTGCGCAGATTGCCATACATCAGGAGGTCTGACATGACCAGCAAGACACTCGACCCGACTTACCGCTCCGTGGAGGACCCCACCGCGAGCCATGCAGTTCGGGATGAATCGACCAGATTCGGCAACGTCTTAGTCGGCGTCGACGGGAGTCCTGCAGGCCGTGACGCAATCGCACTTGGCGCACTGCTTCGAGATCCCGACGGCCGATTGATGCTCACCCACGTATCTGTCACCAACAGCGCGGCATACATGAGCATTCACACGGAGCCAGCGCGGGCGGAATCGCTCGAGATGCTCGAACGCGAACGCGCACAGGCGGACGTGATCGCCGAAGTGAGGGATATCGCGTCTCCGTCCGTGGGGCGCGGTCTCCATCAGCTCGCCGAGGAATCCGCCGCTGACCTGTTGGTCGTGGGCTCTTGCAGCCGGGGGTTTCTCGGCCGCGTGTTCACCGGTGATGACACCCGCGCCTCGCTCAACGGCGCCTCGTGCGCGGTCGCTGTCGCGCCGCACGGCTACGCCGCACCGACAGCGAGCATCAAGACGGTCGGGGTCGCGTACAACGGCACGCCCGAGGCCGACGCAGCGCTAACCGCTGCCCGTGGCCTAGCTGCACGCTACAGCGCGACGGTTCGCGCGCTGACGGTCGTCAGCCCCGTCCCGGGAGGCGTCGGCTATTGGGAAGCGTTCGACCCGGACTGGGGCACGGCCATCGACGTGGGCAAACAGGCCGCCAACGATCGGCTGCGATTGCTCGACGGCGTCGACGGTGCCGTTGCGGTGGGCATTCCAAGCGAAGCGCTGGCGGCATTCGGAGCCGAAGTCGACCTGCTCGTGGTCGGCTCGCGCAGCTACGGACCGCTTCGGCGAATGATGCTCGGAAGCACCTCGCTGCACCTCGCTCGCGGAGCCCGCTGCCCCCTGCTCGTGTTACCGCGTCCCGGAGCGGTCGGGCACGAGCAGGGCGAGGGCTGATCCGCTGGCTCCGATCCCAGCCGAGGGCGAACAGGGGGTGAGTGAGGGCGCGGATGAGCGCGGAACGGGGCTCCTGCTTGCCCGCTGTCCCGCCACCGGGGCCTGCGTCTCAGCGCTCGCGCAGCTCGTAGCCAACAACCACGGACAACGAGTTCGCGGATTTCAGGGTGCCGGAACGATGCGCATGTAGGGTAACGGCTGCTCCCATCCGTCCGGGTAGCGCCGAGCGGCGTCATCGTCGGAGACCGACCCCGCGATGATCACCGGCTGGCCGGGCTGCCATTGGGCCGGCGTCGTCAGCTGTTGCTCAGCAGTGAGCTGGAGGGAATCGATCACCCGGAGCACCTCGTCGAAGTTGCGTCCGGTCGTCATCGGATAGATGAGCACGAGCTTGATCTTCTTGTCCGGGCCAATGACGAAGACGTTGCGCAAAGTGGCGTTCTGCGCGGCAGTCCGGGCGGTCGGATCGCCGGACGCGTCGGCAGGGAGCATCCCATAGGCCTTGGCGATGGCGTGGTCGGTGTCGGCGATGATCGGATAGTTCACCGCGGCTCCCTGTGACGCGGCAATGTCCTGCGACCACGCGGCGCTGCCCTCGACCGGATCGGTCGAGATTGCGATGATCCTGACCCCGCGGCGGTCGAAGTCCGGTTTGATCTGAGCCATGTAGCCGAGCTCGGTGGTGCACACCGGCGTGAAGGCTCGTGGGTGGGAGAACAGCACAGCCCAGTCATCGCCGATCCATTCGTGGAAGGCGATCTCTCCGTCAGTGGTCTGAGCGGTGAAGTCGGGTGCGGCGTCGCCGATGGTCAGGCTCATAAGCAGATCCTTTCGTGTCTCCGATCCTAAACATATTATTGCTGATCTGAGTTCAGATAAATATGCCAGAATTCGTGAGAACGGGCGGGGCAGCAGGGCCTCAATCCGATGGAGGTCCGGCTCGTCCTGGTCGTGCAAGCGCACCCAGCCCAGCCCGAGCCATCGTCTTGGACCGGCGCTATGGCTTCCTCGCTCCTCCATGAATTGGCCTTCGTCGTCGAAGTAAAACGCCCTGGTCGGGACGGTTGTGTGCGCACGGACCCAGGCGACCAGCCGGTGCTCACGCCAATTCTCGTTCTGGCTACCCGGTGCATGGAGCCTCAGCAGCCGACGTGCGCGCCGTCGATGTCGCCGGTCAACGATTGGAGCCGGGTTGTCAACGTCGGGGCAACAACGTAGACCTCGGCTGCGTGCTCGGTCCAGGAATCTCGTTAGCGGAGGCCAAGTTCTCGTCCGTCACGACGAGAATTCGATCCGCCGTCGCCTTGCGCAGCGACCGCGTCAGCTCCCATCTCGTGCACACTCGCAAGCGGTCCTCGGGCCAGAGTGGTCGCCGCGCGGGGACCTGCATGATGCGACGCTGCGGGCGACCTTCGCGGCGACGAACTTGTGCTGGGCAGTATGTCGCGCTCGGCGATCGAGCGCTGGCGGCTGGCCATCACATGCACGATCGTCAGTACGACGACGGTGGTCATGATGACGTGGATCGCAAAACCGAAGCCGAGCATCCACCACTCGTCGACCAGCGCGATCAGCACGACGGCCGCGGTAGAGATCAGCACCGCGGCGGTGAACACGGAGAACATCAGCAGCCCATCGCCGGTGTCATCGGCGAGACCCGCAGGTCTCGTATTGAGGTCGCGTTGCAGAGACGGCTGGAACGGTGTCATGATCGTATCTTCAACCCGAGACGCTCGGCGCGAAATGGAGATCAGTCCCCATCTCGGCGCCATCAGACGTGCGTGCTCGGCAAAACCGCGACAGGTGCGGTGCGCAAAACCAGCCGGCCGACGTAGCTTGACCAGCCCGGGATCGTCAGGCGTTGCGGCCGCGGCTCAAGCGATCCGACGGACGTTCGCCACGGGCTCTCCTATCGCGTGCGCAATCATTCAACGAGTCGGGCGCAGGCGGTCGTTCTCGCGGCTGCGCTCGGCATCGAGCCGTGTGATGATGACCTGGCGCCGCGCGTGGAGCGAGCGTGCGCTTAGCCCCGATGTGCTCGCAATGTAATCCGGGGGAATGCGGTCGAGGAGCATCGCCACGATGGCTCGGTCGGGGTCATCCACGCAATCCAGCAGCTCGTGGAGCTGATCCGGCGGCAGGCTGGGAAAGAACTTCTCGTTTGCGGCGACGCGGCTGATGACCTCGGCCAGCTTTTCGGGAGCTGCATAGCGGTGGCACACGCCGTCCGCCTCGGCGAGCATCGCCGTGCCCGTCAGCCGGGTGTCCCCCGGAGCGCCGCAGATGAGCACGCGCGGCGGTTCGTCGAGCTGCTTCAGGCGACGCGCGACGGTGGCCCAACCATCGAGCGTGGCCGAGACCATGCAGACATGGGGCTTCTGCTCCCTCGCCACACGCAGCACCTCGTCACTGCTCTCGGCGCTGGCTATAACCCGGATCTGTCGGTGGCCACCCGGCGTGGTCCAAACGGTAGGGCTCGCCACAGGCCGATCGTCGGCGATCAGCACATCGACGTCGGCTGTCCGACTGGCGGAGCTCCGCCGGATCTGTCCGCAGCCGCTGCGCTTCGATCGGGATGAACTTAGGGAAACGGAGCTCATGACGGCTGCCTTCCTGTCGGTGGGTGGACCAGCGTCGCAGCCGATCACCGGTCTTGCTATGGGTGCTAATCCCGAGACGGGGCGCCAACGGGCACGCCTGGTACAGCAGCCCGGCGTCGCGTCGGATGAGCCGAGCCGGTGACCACTGCCGGTCGCGTTCGTCATTACCTCAGGACGTCGCCGTTTGCGCGAAGGCCTCGGGCCCGAACCCGCGCGCGAGGAGTTTCGCCCTGAGTTTGCGTCGTCCGTCATGCAGTGTCTTGTAGAGGGCTCCGCGGGTCGTGTTCAGGCGCTCGGCGAGCACGTCGATAGGGACGTCGTTGAGCGTGACGGCGACGAGGACCGCGCGTTGATGCGCGCTGCGGTCACTTTGGACCGCTTGCTCCAGCGCCACGAACAGCTCTCTGGTCTCGGCCTTCTGGTGCGCCGTGCATTCACCGTCAGCGACCAGTGCCCAGAGCTCGGGCTCGAGGGGCAATTCGCGTCCCTGCCAGGAGAGGCGGCGGACAGTCACTGCCGCCTCCAACAGCGCGAACTTGTACACCCAGGTGGTGAAGCGACTCTCGCCGCGAAAATCATCGAGTTTGCCGAGCACGGCGACGAGTGCGTCGTCAGCGCTCTGCTGCGCGAGATCATCGAGATCGCCGCCACGCAAATGCGGCAGCGTTCGACGGCGACGGTTTACCTCAAAACGCGCGGCTCGCAGCAGTAGCTCGTGCAGGTCCCTGAGCGCCTCCTCGCGTGCAGGGCCATCAGCGCTCAGTCGCTGCACCCAGGCGCGCGACTCGTGGTCGGCCACGGACTGCAGCGATGATGCGTGCCGGCAAGAATGGGGCATCAGTGTGCGCTTTGAGTTTGCTGTGCCCATCTGAACGTCGATCGTCAATCAGAACGCCTCGGGGCGCTATGGGGCCTGCCGTGTATCTCGACGCGCAACACTCTCCACTCAGCGCTAGGATCCTCAGTCGCGCTCGTTTGACCGAGGGAAAGCCCACTACCTGGTGGCCAAATCAGTTGGTTGCGTTTCGCCAACGTGCCGAAGGTGATCGCGCTCGTTTTGTGGGCTGCACTGCTGGTACCCGTGTTGATCAACTGGAGGACGCCAGCGTTGGGCGCTTCGCTCGTGATCGCCCGGTTCGACCTGCGCCAGCTCTCAGTCGGCCGAGGCGATCACTGGATCACCGGCGGGGCCCTCGCGATCTCGACGAACGAGGAGAACGTAATTTCTCGACACGAGTGGCCACCGCCCGGCCGATCTAGGTGTCCGTCTCCCAGGGGTTGGTTCTAATCTGAGCCAGCGTTGTCGACCGTCTCGCGGTTTGATGAGTGTGAACACCAGCGCCGAGAGGAGACGCCGTGCCCGTCCAGATGTTTGACGTCATCGTGATCGGAGCCGGTCCGGCTGGTGAGGTGGTTGCCGGGCGGCTCGCCGATAAGGGTCGCCGAGTGGTGATCATCGAGTCCGGGCTGGTGGGCGGCGAGTGCGCATATTTTGCGTGCATGCCCTCGAAGGCGTTGCTGCGCCCGGCCGATGCGCTGGCCGAGGTACACCGCGTTCCTGGCGCCGCGCAGGCGGTTACCGGCGGGCTCGACGTCGACGCGGTGCTGGTGCGTCGCGATGAGGTCGTCCACAACTTGGACGACTCGGTGCAGTTGCCTTGGCTGGAAGAGAACGGGATCGAGCTCGTGCGCGGCCACGGCCGCATCGAGGGCGAGCGCCGCGTACGAGCGGACGACCGACTCTATGAGGCGCGCGAAGCGGTGGTCGTCGCCGTGGGCAGCGGCGCCGCGATGCCCCCAATCCCGGGTCTTGCCGACGTCACGCCTTGGACAAACCGGCAGATCACGACATCGGCCGAGATCCCGGCCGCTCTGGTTGTGCTTGGCGGAGGAGCGACGGGCGTCGAGATGGCGCAGGCGTACAGCACGCTTCGGTCCAGGGTCACGGTCGTCGAATCTGCGGAGCGCTTGCTGGCGCGCGAGGAGCCGTTCGCGGGCGAGCAAGTCCTTGCGGCGCTGATCGAGCGTGGCGTTGACGTCCGCGTCGGGACTACCGCTCGGGCGGTCCGTCGCGACGGCGCGACCGTCACCGTAGAGTTGAGCGACGGCGGGCACGTCGAAGGCAACGAGGTTCTGGTCGCGGTCGGACGCCGTCCACGGACCGAAGACCTGGGTCTCGACACGGTCGGACTGGAGCCGGGCCGGGAGATCGCGGTAGACGACCTGTTGCGCGTGCCGGATTTGCCGTGGCTGTACGCGATCGGTGATGTAAACGGACGCTCGTTGCTGACCCACATGGGCAAGTACCAGGCCCATGTCGTCTCTGAGGTCATCGCCGGCGGGCAGTCCCGCGCCACACGCGACGACGCTGGTGCACCACGAGTGGTTTTCACCGACCCGCAAGTGGCCGCGGCAGGTCTGACGCTGCAGGGCGCCCGCGACGCCGGCCTGAACGCACGTGCTTACGACGTGCCCAGCTCCAGAACGGCCGGCGCGAGCTTTTATGGGCGCAACACGCCGGGCACTTCACGGTTGGTGGTCGACGAGGACCGCGCAGTGGTCGTCGGCGCGACGTTCACAGGCACCGACATCGCCGAATGGCTGCAGGCCGCCACGATCGCGATCGTCAGCGAGGTCGAGATCGAGCGCCTGTGGGGGGCTGTCCCTGCTTTCCCCACCCGCAGCGAGATCTGGCTCAAGCTGTTAGAGAAACGCGAAGCCGAGCACCGGCAAGCTGTTGGAACGTGAGCGCGGCCTGCTCGAGAGCGAGATCGCCGCAAGCTGCTGGCTTAGCTCTGTAGCCGATGGTCGGCGTCAGTTGTATTGGCGTCCGCCGGGGTCGCCACGATTGCTGGATGCCGCATCGGGTGCGCTGGTCAGCTGCCAGCGAGCTCCGTGATGTTTTCCGGCATCCTCAATCGACGCGGTAAGAACGAGACTGCGAACGACGCTAGGGAAACTTGGGTCCCGGCCGATCAGGAGTGTGCAGCCCGCGCTCGCCTGCAAGTGTCTCGGGGGACTGCCGACGGCGCAGAGCGACCGCGGACCCTCTGAAACCTGGCGCGCCTTCCCGGATCTCTCGTCAGCGGTCACGCGCTCGGGTGTTCAGTTGCAGGGACGAACTCGCCATTGGTCTGCGGCGCGCCGGCCGGACGCTCGGGCTCGCCGACC